>NZ_JBBAKG010000083.1:1400-21746 GCF_040403615.1 Haliscomenobacter sp.
CAAGAATACAAAACATCTTTGATAAAAACAGGGTTGAATTGGATTTGGATTCTTCAAATGCCTACCTTTGCCGCCGAAAAAGAGAAACCATGCAGCTAATTGATACCCACGCCCATTTGTACGCAGAGGAATTCAAAGAAGACCGACCAGAAATGATTCAACGGGCATTTGATGCAGGGCTTACACACCTGTATTTGCCCAACATCGATAGTACTTCCATTGAAGGCATGCTGCAATTGGAAGCGGCGTATCCGGGCCAATGCCTGCCCATGATGGGGCTGCACCCTTGCTATGTCAAAGACAATTTCCAAGAGGAATTGGCGCTGGTCAAGTCCTGGCTGGAAAAACGCTCCTTTCCCGCCATTGGCGAAATTGGGATCGATTTGTACTGGGACAAAACCCATATCCACGAACAAGAAGAAGCTTTTTTGACCCAGGTTGAATGGGCCAAACAATACGATTTGCCCATTGTTATCCATTCCCGGGATTCAATGGATTTGATCCTTGAGCTGCTCCGACCCGTGCGGCATGAGCGCCTAAGAGGCATTTTCCACTGTTTCTCAGGTTCTGTTCAACAAGCAGAGGCTGCCATCGAAATGGGTTTTCTGCTCGGCATCGGAGGGGTGTTGACTTTTAAAAAATCCGGGGTGGATGTGGCACTGGATCAAATTGAACTAAAACACCTGGTACTCGAAACCGATGCGCCGTACCTCGCTCCTACCCCGTTTAGAGGCAAGCGCAACGAAAGTGCTTACATCGTTAAAGTAGCCGAAAAATTGGCCCAAATCTACGGTGTTTCCATAGAAGAAGTAGCCCAAATTACCACTGCAAATGCATTGAAACTCTTCAACAAATAAAAAAATGGAACTTTTATTGAAAAACCCGTATTAAGACTGTAAATTTGCCGCACTTTAGAAATCAGCACATACAGAGAGGTGCTCGAGTGGTTGAAGAGGTACGCCTGGAAAGCGTATATACCGCAAGGTATCGAGGGTTCGAATCCCTTCCTCTCTGCAAAACACAAACGCCTGCATTTACATCAAATGCAGGCGTTTTTTATTTTGAGAATCGATATCCATTTATCGCTTCACCAACAGCATCCGTTTGGTTTCCACAAACTTGGCCGTTTCCAGGCTGTAATACAGCACACCAGATGAAGGAAGTACCCCGGAGTTTAGCTCCAATACATTCCAACCTTTGGCATAACTTCCTTTGATTTGGTACAATACTGCCCCTTTTACATCCCGAACCGTCAAACGGGCATCGGCAGCATCTGGGAGGTAGAATCCAATCTGAGTACTGCCTTCAAATGGGTTAGGAACGTTTTGCAACAAAACCGCCCGATCCGCTTGCTGGACTTGTGTGACCTCCAACATTTCATCCAAAAGTACCGGACTGATGGATTCTGTAACTTGCGGAACTGGAACCAACTTTGACAGCTTTCCGGTATACTGTAGTTTACTCACCCCTGGTACAAAAGCATCAATTTCAGGCTTGTCCTCTCCACTGATCAGACCCGGTGCCGGTTTGACTGTAACGGCAACCTCGAAGGAGGTACCCAAAACATCGTCTTTGGTGCCATTGTTGTCGCGCAAGTTGCGGCCATTGGTGTAGGGTACGATGGTATAAACCACGACTGCTGAAACCTTGCGTTTGTTTTGCAACAGGTTTTCTTCAAAAGTTGATCCCCGTTTACGAGTATATGGAGCCTTACTCACTCCGCCTACACTGTCTGGATTGCTGACGAACAACACCAGGTACTTTTTCCGATTTTTGGGTTTCACCATGTTCACTTTGGTCAGCGGAGCAGTATTGTGCGCAATGATTTCACTGAAGGCTGTTGGTTCCGCTTCCGGGCATTGGCCAATTTGGTTGACCTTTACGGTAACAGTAATCGGTGTGCCTTCACAACCCGCCAATTGAGAACCAATGGGAGTGATCGTATATACCACATCCGTGCGTGAGCGGGTCAAGTTGATCAATTGCTCATTGATGGCATTCGCACCAAATTTGACAGCCTTGCCACTTCCTGCTCTTTTTTGAACGTTGCCATAAGTAGCCGTCCAATTGAAGGTAGCTCCCGGTGCTGCATTGGGATTCAGGACGGTAATTCCGGCAGATATACCGCTGCATATGGACCGATCCGAAGCAACCGCATCCGGTATTCTACCAACGACCACCGTAACTGGTTTGATGTCAAAACATCCCGTTACGGCATTGGTGCCTTTGATGTAATACACTCCAGCGTCGGTAGACTGAGGAGTAGCTAAACTTTGGGTGGCAGCGGCATCTTTCCAGTAAGTCAGGGTCAACCCTGCTGTTGAACCAGCCGTAACTGCACTTTGCCGCAAATCGACCAAAGTTGTACACCTTGGCGTCGGGTTAGTGATCACCAATTGAGGTTTGGCATTCACAGTTACCGGGATTTCGTAAGTACTTGGATTGGTACAGGTATTCGCAGTAAGGGTATAAATGTAATTCACCACCAACGCACTTCCAGTGGTATTGATCAGCGTTTCGTTCAGGTTGCCAGTTCCGCTCAAAGCTGGGTTGCTGATACCTGTCACCGCCCTGCGCGTCCAGGTAAAATTGGTATTGGGCAAGGTGCTAGAAGGCGCATACGTAAATGGCGTTCCACTGCATAAAGTCGTTGAAATAAGGCTACTTGTCAGTTTAGGCAAAGGGTTGATTGCTTTGGTGACCGTAAATGAAGCCGGGTTGCTGCAACCATTGGCCGCCAGGGTATAGCTATAAGCCACCGTTAGCGTGGTATTACCCGTATTGTTGAGGTTTTCGCTGATCGAACCAGTTCCTACAGCTGCTTCGTTGCTGATGCCCTCTACCCCTGCTCTTGACCAGGTAAAAACAGTACCGCTTGTTGCACTGTTGGGGGTATAGCTAAAACTGGATCCACTGCAACTCGCTTCAAGGGTTAACGCTGAACTCAAGGTTGGAATCGGGTTCACTACAACCACCACATTATTGTTGGTACTGGTACAGGTACTGCTTGTCAAAGTATATGCATACGTCACATTGATTGGAGAAGCCGTGGTATTAACCAGGGTTTCATTGGGATTTCCAGTACCACTTCCCCCTGCATTGTTGATGCCACTGACTACCGATCGACTCCAAGTGAAACTTGTACCTGAAATATTGCTGCTCGGGGTATATGCCAAAGTGGTTCCACTGCAAATGGCAGGTGGAGTCAAGGTAGAAGTCAATTTAGGTTGAGGATTTACGGTTACTCTTACCGTATAGGTTGTTGGGTTTGTACAATCATTCAAGCTTAGGGTATACACGTAAGAAACCGTAATTGGAGCAGCAGTGGTGTTGGTTAAAGTTTCATTGGGGTTTGAATTGCCACTTGCCGCTGAATTAATAATACCAGTTGTGGTGGCTCGACTCCAACTGAATCGGGTATTGGCCACTGGACTGGTGGGGGTATAACTAAAAACCGTGCCGCTACAAATGGCTGAAGGACTGGTTGTACTGTTCAATGTAGGCAAGGGATTTACGAATACCTCAACATTGAAAGCATCAGAATTACTACAAGTGGTCGTATTCAGTCGGTAGGCATAAATCACCTTAATGGGGACATTGGCAGTACTCGTCAACGTTTCAGCAGGGTTGCCGGTACCTGTAGCAGCAGGGGTACTGATGTTTGTTACCGCTGCACGCGACCAAGTGAAAGTAGTACCCGGAGTACTACTTTTGGGAAGATAACTAAAGGTTGTTCCCGTACAAATATCAGGTGGGGTAAGGGTGCTGCTTAATGTTGGCTGTGGGTTGACGATTATACTGACCGTAATGGGAGTTGATGGCGAGCAACCATTGGCGGTCAAACTGTATTGATAATTTACAGTAAGGGGAACCGGTTGTGTATTGACCAAAATTTCATTGATTCCATTGGTTCCAACTGCGGCTGCATTGTTGATCCCTTCTATTGCAGCACGAGTCCAGGAAAGTGTAGTACCTGATACCGTACTCGATGGCGTGTAACTCAACAATGTTCCACTACAAATGGGTTCAACTGTTGTATTGCTCAAACGTGGAGTTGGCTTAATTTCAATCTGAACACTTCGAGGAACAGGATTGGTACATCCACCAGCACTTATTGTAAAAAAGTAAGGAACAAAGATGGATGAATTAGTGGTATTGACCAGCGTTTCATTTAGGTTACCCACTCCACTACTTGCCGGGTTGGAAATCCCATTTACAGCGCTTCGTGTCCAGGAAAAACTGGCTCCAGATGCAGCACTGGTGGGGGTATAACTAAATACCGTACCACTACAAATGGCGGGAGGAGCCTGAGAACTGTTTAAAGTCGGAGCTGGTTTGACTCCAACAGTTACATTGTAGGTTTGTGGATTCGTACACCCATTGAGCGTCAATTTATAGCTGTAAGATACATTGACAATGGATAGACTGTTACTGGTCAAAATTTCATTGGGATTGCCATTGCCAACCGCCGTGTCATTGACTATACCTTCTGTACGTCCTCTTTTCCAACTAAAGATCGTTCCTTCAGCAGCACTACTTGGAGTATAACTAAAAACAGTACCACTACAAATACTTGGTGGCGTGGTAATACTACTAAGCGTTGGTACCAAACTGACCGGAATGGTCACTAAGGCTGGAGATGGGTTACTGCATCCATTTGCGCTCAAGCTGTAAGAATATACCACATTGATGGTAGTTGAAGCAGTATTGGTCAGCATTTCATTCGGATTTCCTGTTCCAACTGCGGCAGTGTTGCTAATCCCGTTAATTGCACTTCGAGTCCAGCTAAAGATGGTTCCTTTGGTTAAACTGGTTGGAACATAATTCACCGTATTGCCGCTACAGATACCTGGAGGCGTGAGCGAACTACTCAGGGTTGGCCTTGGTTTTACCTTCACGGTAACCAAGGTCGGGCTTGAATTGGAACATCCATTGGCAGTTACGGTATAGGCATACACAACACTTACGGTGTCGCTAGAGATACTGGTTAAGGTCTCATTGATACCCGCTGAACCATTTCCGGCAATATTGCTCAATCCGCTAACTGCCGCTCTTGTCCAAGTAAAGGTTGCATTTACATTAGAGCTGACCGGAGTATAGGTGAAAGCAGTTCCACTGCATATTGCGGGCGGATTCGTTGTACTGGTCAAGACAGGACTGGGTTTGACGCTAACTGTTACGTTTACAGGATTGGGGCTGGTACAACCGTTCAATAAGGCAGTGTATTGGTAAATTACATTGATGGCATTTTGAGTAGTATTGATCAATGTTTCGCTGACCCTACCCGTATCGGTTTTTGCAGCATTGCTTATTCCGGCTACAGCCGCACGGGTCCAACTAAATTTGGTTCCCGAAATCGTCCCAGTTGGAATGTAATTGAAAGCATTTCCACTACAAATTGCGGGAGGCGCAGTCGTACTATTCAACGCTGGAATGGGCTTAATAGTAACCGTAAGGTTTACAGGATTCGGGTTAACGCATCCGTTGGCGGTCAGGTTAAATACATAGACTACATTGACAGGTGCATTGTTAGTGTTGTTGAGTGTTTCGCTGATGGCGCCAATTCCCGTATTGCCCGAATTGCTCACCCCATTCACCAATGCTCTGCTCCAACTGATGGTAGTATTGTTGACCGAACTGGTAGGGGTATAAGTAAAGGCTACGCCACTGCATTGCATGATTGCTAACGTAGAGCTGGTAAAGATCGGCCTAGGATTAACCACTACGGTAACTCGAAATGTATCCGTTTTGGTACAACCATTTGCTACGAGGTTGAAAAATTCATAGGTGACCGTGACCGGGCTGGCGGTAGTATCCGTAAGGGTTTCACTAATGTTACCAGTCCCCGTAGCAAGCTGGTTACTAATACCGCGCACTGCCTTCCGTCTCCAACGATAGGTTGTAGCTGGTCGGCTAAATGTTGGGGTATAAGTAAATATTGTTCCACTGCAAGCAGCAGGCGGAGTTAAGGTACTGGTCAAAACCGGTGGAGTATTCACCACCATTACAATGGTATCACTGCTTACCCTGAAAATCGTTCCACAAGTATCAATCAATAGGCAATTGATGGTGTCCAGATTGGAAAGGGAGTCGATAGAAAACATGGGGCTATTGGTACCTATATTTTTGCGGTTGCGCCGCCATTGGTAGCTCACACTGTTGCCTTTGTTCATGGCAGTCGCCATGAAAGTCACATTTGTTCCTTTACAAATGGTGTCATTGGGGCTAACAGAAATTTTCAAAATAGGATTCACACAGGATACGAAGGTAAAATTGGGTAAGCTAAGGGTATCCCCTGGTACAAAAACATCTACATCCCCACTTGCACCTTTGCCCACTACCGCTTTGACCTGAGTAGCAGAAACTATTCTGATAAAACTGGCCAACGAATCCCCAAAGGCTACTTTGGTCACTCCGCTAAGGTTGGTACCAGTGATCAAAATGGTATCACCAGTGCGACCAGAAATGGGACTGAAGGAGGTAAAAGTTGAAGGGAGAACAAGGGTGTTTCGGAAGAAAGAAACGGAGTTCTGGCCTTGATTGACCACTGCAATTTCAGGTTTTCCGTCGCCATTTAGGTCTCCCAAATTACTCTCCAGTGGGCCTAAGTTAACCGCTCCTGACCCTGTTGTAAAATCTACTTTATTGTCAAAGCTCAGCGTTCCCGAAGTGCTGTTGTTTTTAAAAATAGACAGCGTATAGGCATCCAAATTAGACACCACCATTTCTGGCTTTCCATCGCCATCCAGATCTGCCAAAGACACTCGTCGAGGCGTTGTACCTGCGGTGAAATCAACTTTAGTAGCAAAACTGGGGATTCCGCTGCTACTGGTGTTGCGCAGGACAGAAACTTTATTTGCCCCTTGATCAACAACCACTACGTCCAGTTTATCATCGCCATCCATGTCGCCGAGTTTTGCCCAAAAAGGAAAACCTCCTGCAGCGAAGTCTACCTTGGCGGCAAAAGACAACGTTCCGATTGTTGTGTTGGTATTGCGCAATACCGATATATTTCCCCCATTCGCGTTGCAAGATACCAGATCAAACTTCCCGTCGCCATCAACATCGCCAATAGCAATGCTATAAGGTTGAAGATCGGTTGGAAAGGTGACTCTAGCGGCAAAAGAAAGCGTACCAACTGAACTGGTGTTGCGCAAAACTGAAACTGTATGTCCAGAAGAATTTACTACCGCAATTTCTGGTTTCCCATCTCCGTCCAGGTCACCTATGGCAATTGCCTGAGTAGTACTACCCGAGCTTGAGTCAACTTTAGCCGCGAAACTCAGTTCACTCCCACTGGTTGTATTTCTGAATATGGAAATTTTATTCGAGGAAAGATTCGTAGCGGCAATATCCAGTTTTCCGTCTCCATCTAAATCATCAACTGCTACCCCAGTTAATCCGGATAAAGTGGTCAGGTCAACTCTTTTGGCAAAAGAGATTGTACTTCCACTACTTGTATTGCGGTACACGTTGACTGAACTAGAAATTGAGTTGGAAATGATCAAATCAACTTTGCCATCTCCGTTCAGATCTCCTGAAGCAATTCCGTTTGGTCGCGTTGAGGTAACGGAATCCAGTTTTGCCGCAAAAGATGTCGAATTGATAGGCAATCCTGTACTAAATGTCACTTTAAATGGCCGAGTAGTAGCTGCGCGCCGCCCACTTGTGGTATTCAAAACAGTGATTGGCTGGTAGTTTGCACCAAGCGGTACAGTTGCGGTAAGAGAAGTGCTGGTAGCGGTACTGACTGTTGCTTTTACGGAACCGAAGTAAACAATGTTGTTGGCTGCGGTCGTGTTGAAGTTGGTTCCTGTTAAGGTCACCGTGGTTCCAATTGGCCCTGAAGTGGGAGTAAAACCTGTAAGGGTAGGCACTTGGGCATGGAGGGAGATTCCTATCAGACATGCCGATAGAAAGATGCATAGTTTTTGGATCATAGTATTCATGGTGATATAATTATCAATAAACTTGTCATTTCAATGTAGACTCTAATTCAGGTCAAAAGTCATTTTTGACCCAATATGCCCTACATCTCAACAAGCATAATAACTTCACTTTGCAAAAATAATCTATTCTAACCGTAAGATAATTTTTTTTAACATATAGTTCCACAAACAAGTTAAAAAAAATAATGACATATAATACAATTCACGATTCATTTTCAAGCATTTCCCACAGTTTGATCACTTCCATTGCAGGTTTTACGTCATGCACCCGCAAGAGTTTTGCACCCTGTTGAAGAGCAACCATGTGCAGCACCGAAGTGCCGTTGAGTGCTTCTTCTGGCTTAGTTTTCAATAACTTATAAATCATTGATTTGCGAGACAACCCAGCCAAAACTGGCGCATCGAGAACCTGAAAAATGTGCAAACTATTCAACAACTGGTAATTGTGGGCAATGGTTTTTCCAAACCCAAATCCTGGGTCGAGCACAATGTCTTTAACGCCCAACGCTCTCAATTTCCCCACTTCAGCAATGAAAAAATCTAGAACTTCCGTCACTACATCCGTGTATGCGGGGTTGGTTTGCATGGTTCCTGGCATCCCTTGCATGTGCATGAGGATATAGGGAAGGCCTAGCTCTGCCACGATCGGGTACATCGTAGCATCAAGTCGTCCTGCCGATACATCGTTGATGATGCTTGCGCCAAGATCTTTAGACACCTTGGCGGTGTGGCCATATATGGTGTCTACAGAAACGATCGCGCTTGGGAAATGCTTTACCAATGCGTCAATCACTGGAGCAATGCGTTGTACTTCCTCTTCAGCAGTGATGATGGTCGCACCAGGACGCGAGGACATGCCTCCTACATCCAGAATTTGAGCGCCATCGGTCAACATTATTTCTGCTTGCCGCAAAATGTCGTCCAACTCCATAAATCTGCTCCCAGCATAGAAACTATCTGGCGTAACATTGATGATGCCCATAATTACTGGTTTGTCCAGATTCAAAAGTCGGCCAGCGCAATTCAGGGTAGTTTGTGGATTCAACATGAAAATCGATTTTGAGGAGCACACGCAAATTTATTACTTTTGACCGAAAACCAATTGTATGTCTGAAGGTGTAGATTCCCGTTTGCGCATCAGCCAAACTTTTTTGGCCGTTCTGGTCATTGCGCTGTTTGGACTGATTGCCTATAAGTACTTGCCAAGTAAGGGAGTAGGTAAAGATTTCACGACCGTCCCCAAGGAGTTCCAACTCAACTACCTTCCTGCAGATTTTAATTTCGACATCGACGAGCAGGATGCTCTGGCTATTTTGACCAACCCCAAACGGTACCGTCGGGAGTTTGGTCAGATGGTATACGATATGAACATGGCCATTCTCAACCATACTGCCAATCGAATGGGCTTGAGTGAATCCATCAAAAGGCGCTTGCCAGAAGAATACGACAAGCACCACGAATATTTGCGCAACTTGTATTACGACGATTTTTTGTCGATCAAAGACACCACCAGCGCACTGTACCAAACCTGGTACGACAATGGGTTCAAAAATGCTGCCCAGATTTGGTATGAAGTAGCTGCAAAATACACTTGCTACTTGGTAAACAACGTCATGGGCGGTCTGATTCCTATGAAAGATGGAGCTTTTTATGCCAAAGGCAAAAAAGTAGATACGCCCTGCGGAATTGCCCTTACTGAAGCATTGGCTCCTCTCATGAAAAAGATCGAAGAACGTGCTGCTGTTGAAGATTTCGGGCGATCGCATGGCTTATTGCAACAGCGCGTGGAGAAAGTGGTGTCAGAATTGGCCACTTACGAGATTCGGGATAAAAAAGGCTTGACCAAACAATTCCAAACCAAAGTCTGGGGCTTCTCGGTGTCTTCCACCGATGTAGAAATCACCGCCATCAGCATCCTGAAGATTGGTTTTAAACTAGATGATTATTTCGACATCAAACTCAACAGCAAGAGTAAACTCGTCACCATTACTTTGCCAGAGCCCATCATCCTTTCGCACGAAGTGTACCCCAAAATGGATCGCTTGAGCATCGGTTGGCTGCGCGAAATCAAAAGCGATGACCTCAACAAAGCCTTCAATGTACTGCGTGAAGAATTCCGCCGCGATGCCTTGAATGCCGATGCCATGGACAAAGCCAAAGTTCAAGCCCGCGAAGTACTCAATACCATGATGGGTCCACTCATTGGCTCACTCGGTTCCAAATACAAAATGCGGGTGATGTTTGAAGAAGGTGATCCTACCCCAAAAGAGTTTTTACCCAAAGATCGGTTCAATCAGGATTTACCCCAATAACAGCTTGTGCTCAATTTGAATAATGAGCACAAGTTGTAGACAAGTACTAGGGTTTTACTTTTTTCAACTGGTAATCCAATCGTGCCTGATCAGAAATCCTTTGCTGGATGACGTTCACATAACCCTGGGAAACTTTGTTGCCATATTGCGTAAAAGCTTTACTCGCCCAGTCTTCAGCTCCTTTCAGGTTGCCGTTTCGCTCCAATGCCAGGGCTATATTGTGGGCCGCTTTCCCTTTGGTTTTGGGGTCACGTGCATTGCTGAGCAAGTCATTCCAGATATCGGCAGCTTCTTCCCATTTGTTGGCCTGGGTGAGGCGGTGTGCCTGTTCCATGGCGTCTTTATCTGCACCTTTGGCGGTATTGTAATACGTTCGGCTCACATTGACATAAACTGGCGCGATTCTTTTGCCATAAGAGTCACCCGCCTTGGCCGATAATTCCCGTACTACGCTCAGCTGAGAACGCAAATTATTGCGGGCATTGTCTTGGGTGTTTCCAGTTCCCGTGTTTTCTACATACTCCTGAATGGTGTTTTCATCCACTACCACCCTGATTTTTGGATCGTAAACCCGCCAACCCATATACAACCTAACATTCCGCCTGGCTGTGTGGGTGTATTTGATGATTTCAGTGCCATCTTTTTGCTTGGATTTATAACTCGATTGGCTATAGGATATGTCAGAAGAGGAATCAAAAGACTCAAGGGCAATGACTGCATTAGCGCCGTACTTGTCGCAAACAGACTGAATCTCGTTCCAATTGAGTGGTGGCAACATCTGCTTGCCATTTTTGCTGCCCGTATATTCAACTCCAGTTCCCTTGATTTGCAAGGTTGGCGTACGGGTCAGGGTAGTGGTCAGGTTTTGTAAGGCCAAACGGCGGCCTTCGCGATCCTGGCCAAAATCTTCCCCAGAGAAAGCACCTTCAATAAAGTTGGCAAAGCCCTTTTCTGGTTTGCTTCGGTCAATCAAAGCCAGTACTTTGATGTTTTCAGGCAATACAATTTGCGATGGTTGGAGTACTTCCAGCATGGTGGAACTGGTACCGCAACTCCAGGAAACCAAAGCTACAAAGGCCAATAGCAGTAAGGATTGATTTTTCATCTCGTTGAATCAGGTTTTGGTGAAGAAAATGACTATTTGCGTTTTCTTGCTGCAAATGTCGAAGTACGAAAGAAGGTTTGCAAGGAGGATTGGCGATTATTCAGAGGGATGCACCAAATATCTTTAAAATTTGCAGTTTTTCTGATTTCTATAGGGTACAAATTCTATTTTTGCATCAAAAAATGCTGCCACCCATTCAACATACCGTTCTGGAGCGATTTTTGCGCTACGTTCAAATCGATACCCAATCGGATCCCCATTCCACCAGTTTTCCCTCCACGGAAAAACAAAAAGACCTGGCAAGACTCTTGGCGGCAGAACTTCAAAGCATCGGAGCAACGGATGCACACATGGACGAACACGGTTATGTTTATGCCACCATTCCTGCTACCCTGGATAAAGCAGTACCGGTGATCTGTTTTTGCTCACACATGGATACTTCGCCCGACAGCAGCGGTACCCACGTCAAACCCTTGGTACACCCCAATTATGATGGGCGCGATTTGGTGCTTCCTGATGACCCAACGGTGGTGATTCGCTTAAAAGACCATCCCAATTTGGCCCAACAAATGGGGAATGACATTGTAACCGCCAGCGGCCTTACCCTTTTGGGTGCTGACAACAAAGCGGGCGTAGCCGAAATCATGGACGCTGCCCATTACTTGCTGCAACATCCAGAAATACCCCACGGCACCCTCAAAATCCTGTTTACCCCCGACGAAGAAGTGGGACGTGGGGTAGAGAAAGTTGACATCAACAAACTAGGGGCCGACTTTGGTTACACCATCGATGGCGAAAACCTCGGTGCTTTTGAAGACGAGACCTTTAGCGCAGATGGAGCAGTACTCAGCATTTATGGGGTAAGCGCACATCCTGGTTTTGCCAAAGGCAAAATGGAGAGCGCCCTCAAAATTGCCGGAGATGTACTGGCCAGCTTACCAAAAGATCATCTTACACCTGAAGCCGTAGAAGGCCGTGGTGGTTTCATTCATCCTGTTGGCATCGAAGGCATTGCCGAAAAAGTGGTAATTCATTTCATCATCCGTGATTTTACCGATGAAGGTTTGGCTGCGCACGAGGCTTTTTTGCAGCAAGTGGTAATTGATGTCTTGAAAAACTACCCCAATTCCCGTTTTGAGTTGCAATTCCAGGAGCAATACCGCAACATGAAAAAGGTCTTGGATCAATATCCCCAAGTCAGTGAATTCGCCCTAAAGGCCATCTGCCGGGCGGGGATTGAGCCCATTCCTTCCAGCGTACGCGGCGGAACCGATGGTTCCCGACTTTCGTACATGGGCTTGCCTTGTCCTAATATTTTTGCGGGAGAACATGCTTTCCATTCCAAGCAGGAATGGGTATCGGTACAAGACATGCAAAAGGCCGTGGAAACAATCGTGCATTTGGCGATGATTTGGGCGGAATAATTGAGCATCCAATTACCTGACTGCTGAAATCCGAATGAAAATATTAACACAATTTAACCAGTTTCACACAATTTAACTTTTTAACAATTCAGCCTTAACCTTTTCATAGTGCATTGGCATTCATGTGTATAGTATTTTTGAGGTATTACAAGCTCAAAACACAAGGCCATGAAACCCACGCACATTATTTCCAGCACCACGATTATTTCTGCATTGGCATTACTTGTCATTTCTTGCGCTTCTCCAGTGAAATTGGCCGAAATTGGCGACTACGACCAAGCGCTTGAGCGCAGCGTAAACCGCCTGGCGGGCAAAGACCGCAAGAATGAAGAGCTCGTTCGCACCGTTGAATTTGCTTTTGAAAAAGCCACCACCCGGGATATGGACGCTGTAGAGCGTATGAAA
The DNA here is from genome assembly GCF_040403615.1 of Haliscomenobacter sp. NCBI lineage: Bacteria > Pseudomonadati > Bacteroidota > Saprospiria > Saprospirales > Haliscomenobacteraceae > Haliscomenobacter > Haliscomenobacter sp. The sequence continues at coordinate 14,596 of NZ_JBBAKG010000083.1, forward strand.
ACGGATTTGCACGCCGAATCCTGGCCCAAAATATTCGATACTTACCAACGCATCCTGCGCCGTCAACAATTGGTAGAGCCTCTGATTCCATTGGTGGATCGCCGTGGCTACAAGGCGTCTTTCCGCTTCGTACGCGCAGATGGCCTGCTGGCCGAAGCCCGCGAAAATGCGGCAAAATACAACTACGACCGTGCCATCAACTGGTTGGAAGATGCCCGCAGCAGCAAAAACAAAACTCCCGCTCGCCGTGCTTACGATGAATTGGGCCGGATCAAGGAATACTATACCAGTTACCGCGATGTTGAAACCTTAAAGCGGGAAGCCCAGCACCTGGGTACTACCTTCATTCTGGTAGATGTCGAAAACCGCGCTCCTGTAATTCTTCCGATTGGATTTGACCGCGAATTGACGGATATCAGCTTTCGGGATCTCAACGACAACTGGAGAGTATTCCACAATACCCGCCAATCCAACATCGATTATGATGTGAAAGCTACCCTGATGTTGCGCGATGTGCAAGTAAGTCCTGGCACCCAACGCGAACGCCAGTACGAAGAGCAAAACCAAATCCAGGATGGCTGGGTATATGAATACGACACTCGGGGCAACGTGAAAAAAGATACCGCTGGCAACGACATCAAATACCCCAATAAGGTCACGCTGAGGGCATTGATCACTGAAGTTTACCAACAAAAAGGCGCACGTCTGAATGGCCAGTTGGAACTTTTTGATCTGCGCACTGGTTCGGTGATCGATTCTCGTCCCCTTGGCGCGGAGGCATTCTGGGAAAATTATGCCGCCACTTTTAGAGGGGATGAACGCGCCCTAAGTAACCAAACCCGCAGTCGCATTGGCAATCGACCCAGCAATTTCCCAGATGATGCCATCTTGATCCTCGATGCTGCCCGCCGTTTGAGGCCGATAGTAGTGGATCAGTTGCGACAGGTACGAATTTAAGTTTAAAAACCCCCATCTTAAAACCCTAAACAACCTGAATTTTTTCCTAACTTTACCCCAAAGTATTTTCAGTATACTTTTTTTGTTGTGATCTTAAGATTATAGACATCAGTTGTAATTGCATACTGGTGTCTTTTTTATTGTCAATATATGCGTACAATTCTTTACAAGCAGTGTCCGATTTGCGGTAGCTACGACATCGAAAAAGCTCTGGCAACTCGTGATTATTCCATCTCTGGTGAAGCTTTTGATTTATTCGATTGCCACAACTGCGGCCTCCGCTTCACCCAGGAAATACCCGCTCCCGAACAGATTGGGCGTTACTATCAGAGCGAAAACTACATTTCGCACAGCAACACCAAGAAAGGGATCATCAATCGCCTGTATCATGCGGCGCGGGAGTACATGCTCCGCAGCAAACAGCAACTGGTACAAAGCCTAAGTTCTCAAAAACGCTTGCTGGACGTAGGCTGTGGCACGGGTTACTTTATGAACCACATGCGTACCCAAGGCTACGATGTATTGGGCATTGAGGTGGATGAAGGAGCGCGCAATTTTGGCATCGAGCAATTCGGCCTGGACGTACGCCCACCTGCCGAACTGGAAGCAGGCGCTCTCCCTGGCAAATTTGGCGTCATCAGCATGTGGCACGTTTTGGAACACGTTTATGATCCCAAATTGTACCTCCGCCGCTTGCACGAAGCATTGGAAGCCGATGGCGTGTTGATGATTGCTGTACCCAATTACCAATCCCTCGATGGCCGCAAATATGCTGGTCATTGGGCAGCATACGACGTTCCCCGGCACTTGTGGCATTTTTCTCCCAAAACCTTGACCAATCTGGCCGAAGAATCGGGCTTCAAAGTAGTAGGAATGAAAGGCATGCCATTAGATCCTTTTTACGTCTCCCTTTTGAGTGAAAAATACCGGGGCAGTGGCATTTTGGCCTTACCCTTAGGGGCATTGAGCGGTTTGCGTTCCTTATTAAAAAGCCTCAATCGCCCGAAAAACGCCAGTTCAATCATTTACATTCTGAAAAAGGCGTAATGGTGATGGACAAATCCATCAACCCAAGCCTAAGCCTTTCAATCTTGTTCTTGTTGGCCTTGCCCCTTTTGTCCTTTGCGCAAGATCACTACTGGTGGGCCAACAACGTAGGTTGGGATGGTCAGCGGTTTTGGGGAGATTACATCGTGCGTTCACAACGTTATCTTGGACCCAATGCCCTTCCCATTCCCAAAGTATTCAACGGTAGAGTGTCCAACGAACGTTCCTTTGGATTTTCGGGCAATAGCCATTTCAGCACAGGCGATGTGACCCACAACCTGGCTTTGTACGGCACCTTCAATCTCGTACCGGATGTAATTGGTTTTGAATTGTATTGGGTACCTGCGGAATACTACACCATGTCGCACGCCATCAAAACCGAACGCAAGACCTTCCATGTTTTTTACAATCGACGCTGGGCCAGTGGGGACGTGTATTTGCATACCATCGTTCAATTGTTGAAAGCCGAAAAAAACCGCATCGATTTGGCCTTGCGCATCGGCTATCGTTTTCCTTCTTCCAATATGGTGGGCATGGCCCGTTACACCGATGCAACCGGATATTATTTGGATTTATCTTTTGGAAAAAAAATACTGGATGGCCCTTTGAAGGTTGGAATCAATGGTATGGCTGGCATCTTCGTTTGGCAGATCAATCAAAATGCACAAAATCAGGATGATGCACCACTTTTTGGTTTAGGACTGAGTTTTGCAAGCAAAAACTGGTCTCTGAGTCCCTCGTTTCGTGGTTATACCGGATACCTCAACAATGGTGACCGGCCACTCGCACTCAGCTTCAATGGTCAGTTGGATCTGAATAGCCGCTGGCAACTTTTCGGTGGGGTGCAAAAAGGATGGAATGACCTACTGTATACTTCCCTCGAATTGGGTACCAAATACCGTTTTCCCCCCAAAGTTAGTGTGCATGTGCCTTGATGAATTCCATGGCGCGGTGTTCCAACCAATAAAATGGCCCGGATTGTTTCTTGATGGCAAAACCTACGTGGCCGCCATTTCTGGGTGTTTCCACAAAAAAATACGGATGCTGATCTGCCAATGCTTTGGGTGAGCAGGAAGGTGTCAGCAAAGGATCGTTTTGGGCATTGCACAACAGGGCTGGAATTTGAATCCCTGCTACAAAATTCTGTGCAGAAGCCTGCCAATAAAAATCCTCCGCACTCTTGTAGCCATTGATCGGCGCTGAATAAAACTCGTCAAAATCGCGCCAGGTTCTGATTTGCTCAAATTTGGAAAGATCGATTTGACCGGGAAATTGCAGTGCTTTTGCCTCAATTTTTTTGCGCAGGCTGTTGAAAAATTTTCGGCGATAAAACCAGTTGGAAGACAATTCCAGGGTTTGAATGCTGCCTTTGAGGTCACAGGGAGAAGAAAATGCAATCCCGGTTTTGATGGGTTCAGGAATGTTTTTGCCGTGTACCCCTAAATACTTGAGCAAGATACTGCCGCCCATGCTGTAGCCGATCAAATGGATTTTTTGATACGGTTTTCTGCGCAGTGCATGTGCGATGACCTGTCCAAAATCATCGATTTCGCCATGATTGTAGAGGCGCATTTTCCTGTTCATCTCTCCGCTACACGAGCGACAATTCCAGCCCAATAAATCCATTCCCTGTTCAAAAAAAAATTGAGCAGCGGCTTTCATGTAAACACGATCAGTACTCCCTTCGAGGCCATGTGATAAGATGACCAATTCCTGGCTTTGCGCATCCAGCCAGTCCAGGTCTACAAAATCGCCATCCGCCAATTCCAGTCGCTCTCGCTCATAATTGACCTGCTCAATTTTGCGGGTCAGAGCAGGTAGAATGGTCTGAAAATGGCCATTCAGTTGATAACGCGGTGGCCCAGGGTAGGTAGATTCGTGTACAAGTGGCATTTATTGGTGTATTGTAGCTTTGAATGGATTCGTCTGAATTTCTCTTTTATTAGACAATGGTCATCACGCAGGCCGCTCCATACGCCACTGCCAAATGGTGCCTTCGTCTGTATCAAACAACTCATCGATGAAGTTCATACCGCTTTTTTTGAGAACATGAGTCGAGGCATTGGCGACTGCCAGAGTATGGGCTTTGACAATTTTGACCGCATCTTGCGAAAAAGCATATTCGATTAGACCCTTTGCGAACTCAGTGGCATAGCCCCGGTTTCGGTAGTCAGGCATGATCTCATAGCCGATTTCAACCACTCCAAAACGATTAGGAGCACCTTTGAAGCCTCCCGCACCAATCAATAAGTTCTCTTCCCGGTGTACCACCAGGTATTGCCACCAGTTTTCCTCTTCAAGATTGACCCGCACCCTTTCCATTGAATACACACTCGGTTCATCCCCAAACTCCGTCCAACCGGGTTTGACCACTATGCCCAGGTAGCTGCCGATCTCATTGTCATTCCGCAGGATTGCTTCGTAGAGTGGAATGGAGCAGGCCACCAGCCATAAGCGGGGTGTTTCCAGGATCAATTCTTGCAGGTCGTTTTTCATTTTTTTTGTTGTCGGGGCAATCCGTCGGGGCAACCCTACGTGGTTGCCCTACGTGGTTGCCCTCCGCCGTTCTTTCCACAGCACCACTTCGTGGTTTGTGGTGGAGGCGCCCACGTAGGGACGCCCCTACGATTCGCCCATAAACGGGTATGTATAATCCACCGGGGGATTAAAATTCTCTTTCATGGCACGGGGCGATACCCACCGCAACAAATTCCACACCGATCCGGCCTTGTCATTCGTACCGGATGCACGCGCGCCCCCAAATGGCTGCTGGCCAACAACTGCACCGGTTGGTTTATCATTGATGTAGAAATTGCCCGCTGCATTGCGCAAAGCCTTGGACATGGCCTGAATGACGCCGCGCTCCCGTGCAAAAATCGCTCCCGTCAGGGCATATGGGGAAGTGGAATCCACCAACTTCAGGATGTCTTCAAATTGGGCATCTTCGTAAACGTAAATGGTCAATACCGGGCCGAAGATTTCTTCTTCCAATAGGCGGTGTTTCGGATCAGTCACTACCACCATTGTAGGTTCGATGAAGTAGCCCACAGTTTTATCGTACTTGCCCCCAGCAATGATTTCTGCATCTTTGGCATCCCGCGCCAATACGATGTAGTTTGAGATTTTGTCAAAAGCCCGTTCGTCGATCACGGCAGTGATGAAATTGCGGAAATCTTCTGGTGAACCCATTTTCATGTCCTTCACCATCGCAACGGCCATTTCTTTTACCGCGGGCCAAATGCTTTGCGGAACGTAAACCCGCGAAGCTGCGGAGCATTTTTGACCCTGAAATTCAAAAGCACCGCGAACCATGGCTACGGCAAGCGCTTTGGGATCGGCAGATGGGTGCGCCAGGATAAAATCCTTGCCGCCCGTTTCGCCCACAATGCGAGGATATGACTTGTACTTGCTGATGTTTTTGCCAATAGTGGTCCACATGCTCTGAAATACCTTGGTGCTTCCGGTAAAGTGCAATCCGGCAAAATCAGCGTGGGAAAAGATGATGTCTCCCGCAATCGGGCCATCCACCAGCAAGAGGTTAATCACCCCATCTGGCAAGCCGGCTTCTTCAAATATTTCCATGATCACTGCCGCAGAATAGATTTGTGTTTCGGCAGGTTTCCAGATCACGGTATTGCCCATCAAAGCAGGTGCAGCTGGCAAGTTGCCAGCAATCGACGTAAAATTGAACGGTGTAATGGCAAACACAAAACCTTCCAAGGCGCGGTATTCCATGCGGTTCCAGGTCAATGCCGGGCTTTGAGGTTGCTCGCTGTAAATCTGAATCAGGTATTCGGCATTGAAACGGAAAAAATCGCACAATTCCGCTACCGCATCGATCTCGGATTGGTAAGCATTTTTAGATTGCCCCAGCATGGTAGACGCATTCATTTTGGCGCGGTAAGGTCCGGCCAACAGGTCGGCAGCTTTGAGGAAAATAGCCGCGCGCGCTTCCCAGGACATGGCTTCCCAAGCTGGTTTAGCAGCCAGAGCAGCCTCAATGGCCTGGTGTACGTGCTGGGTGCCGCCTTTGTAATAGTAGCCCAAAATGTGTTTGTGCTCGTGTGGAGGACGAATGGCAATCTTTTCGCCTTCCATTATTTTTTTTCCGCCAATGGTTTGGGGGATTTCAATGGTTTGCCCTTTCATTTCGGCCAACTTGGCTTTGAGGGCAGTTTTTTCTGCTGAACCGGGTGCATAACTCAGTACCGGTTCGTTGGTGGCTTTGGGCAGTTTAAAAAATGCGTCAGACATATTTGGTAATTTGGTTGTTCAAGCAGGAAGATCGCAGGGCAATTCTTTTAGTTTGTCTCTAAAAATGCCTTGATGTTCAGTTGTTCAGGCACAAAAGGTGAAGCATCTCCCCCACCCTTGATGATTTCCCGCACTATGGTCGAACTGATGTGGGAAAAAGCAGGCTGGCTGATCAAGAAAATGGTCTCCAATTCGTCTCCAATGATGAAGTTGAGTTGAGAAATCGTTTTTTCATAGTCAAAATCCGAGGCATTGCGCAAGCCCCGCAAAAGGTACTTGGCCCCAATTTTTCGGCAAAAATCAGCGGTAAGGTTTTCAAAAAACCCGACTTCGACTTTGGGCTCTTCCTCAAAAACGGAATTGATCCATTTCAGGCGTTGCTCCAACGTAAACAAGGATTGTTTCTGGGTATTGACCCCAACGGCCACGATGACTTTGTCAAAAAGCGGGAGGGCACGACGCACCAAATCAACGTGACCAGTGGTGATGGGATCGAAAGACCCGGGAAATACAGCAATCTGAGCCATAAGGTGCAAGGATTTCGGGTCAAAGATAATAGACTGTTGCATGGACGGCGATAATTCAGGTTAAAATATTGTTCGTCCCACTTTATTTTGTTTACTTGTCAGACCAAGTCTATGGAACGCAGAAAAATTACTTCCCGATTTTTTGCGTCATACTAATCATTTCAAATCGCAAAGAGACATGAGAAATACCATTGTTTGCCCTTTTTTAGTGTTGCTCAGTTTGGCAACGCCTTCGCTTTTTGGCCAAAGCAAATTTGCCAATTTAGCGCCAGTCAAATTTTCCCAGGTGCAAATCACCGATGCCTTTTGGAAGCCCCGCATCGATAAAATCGCCGAAGTAACCGTGCCTGTTTGTATTCAGCAAAC
>NZ_JBBAKG010000083.1:21846-28206 GCF_040403615.1 Haliscomenobacter sp.
AAGCGTTGGACCGATATGTCGATGCACGAAGACTACAATACCGGCCACTTGTTGGAAGCCGCTGTTGCTTATTACAATGTGACGGGCAAACGCAAACTGCTCGACGTAGGCATCCGCATGATCGAGCACATGATGGGTCTTTTTGGCCCCGGCAAGCGGCATTGGGTTACTGGCCACCAGGAATTGGAGCTGGCTTTGGTCAAAGTTTACCAAGTCACCAACGACAAGCGTTTTTTGGATTTTTCGCACTGGCTACTCGAAGAGCGCGGCCACGGTTATGCCCACGGGTACACCTGGACTGACTGGAAAGATACCGCCTACGCCCAGGACATCAAACCCGTCAGCCTGACCACCGAGATCACCGGGCACGCCGTACGCGCCATGTACCTCTATACCGGAGCGGCTGATGTGGCTTCCTACACCGGAGATGAAGGGTACCTCAAGGCCATGAATACCGTGTGGGATGACGTCGTAGAGCGCAACATGTACATCACGGGTGGCATTGGTTCTTCGGGTTCCAATGAAGGTTTCTCCGTAGACTATGATTTGCCCAACGAACGTGCTTATTGTGAAACTTGTGCTTCGGTTGGGATGGTATTCTGGAACCAACGCATGAATCGCCTGACCGGGCAAACCCGCTTCATCGATATCCTGGAAAAGAGCTTGTACAATGGCGCACTCGATGGCCTGTCAATGGCCGGAGATCGCTTTTTTTATGGAAATCCACTGTCTTCCAGCGGCACGCACAGTCGCCGCGAATGGTTTGGCACGGCTTGTTGCCCATCTAATATTGCCCGCTTGATTGCTTCCTTGGGCGATTACATTTACGCTTCAGATCCACAGAGCATTTACGTGAATTTGTTTGTGGGCAGCAATACCAGCATTGCGCTGGCCAATGGCAAAGTTAACATCAGCCAAAACACGGAATATCCCTGGAAGGGTTTGGTCAAAATTGCGGTCAATCCTGATCAGGCACAGCAATTTGTTCTCAAAATCCGTCTGCCAGGTTGGGCCAAAGGCAATCCTGGCGCAGGCTCGCTGTACAAATTCCTGGATGAAGCTCCCGGCAAAGTGGCTACACTGAAAATCAATGGTCAAGAGCAACCCCTGCGTATGGAAAATGGTTACCTGCTACTGGATCGCCAATGGAAGAAAGGAGACGAAGTTGAATTCATCCTGCCCATGCCGGTGCGGAGGGTAGTAGCGCGAGATGAGGTAAAAGAAGACCTCAGCCGCATGGCTTTGCAACGTGGCCCACTGGTGTATTGCGTGGAAGGTGCCGATCACAGTGGCTCCGCCTGGAATTTGATCGTTGGTGATCAAGTGGTATTTACGCCACAATGGCAACCCGGTTTGTTGGGTGGCGTGATGACGTTAAGCGGAAGTGGCATGGCCATCGTGCCCACCAAAGATGGCAGCGCTGTTCAAACCCTGAAGAAAACAATCACAGCCATACCTTACTTTTCCTGGTGCAACCGCGGATCGAATCAGATGCAGGTCTGGTTGCCGAGGAGAGTGAAAGAAGTGAAGATTCAGTAGCTCACATTATGTAGTAAGCAGCTTCGCTGCTTGATTTATTCACCACGACGGCGACGTTTTACACGCTTCGCGTTTTTGAGGCTTCGCCTCTTTTTGCTAAAATCGACAGGATTGTAAAACGGATGAAACGGATGGAACGGATGAGAACGGATATTTATTCCGCCTGCGGCGGATAAGGACGAGCCGAAGGCGAGTCAAAGTCCGTTCTTATCCGTTTCATCCGTTTTACAATCCTGTCGCTCCACGCCGAAGGCGTGATAAAAATCCGCGTAAATCCGCCTAATCCGCGTCATTCGCGCTGCCATTATTGTCGCTCTACGCCGAAGGCGTTAAAGCGCGAAGCACGTAAACCTCGTGCCCGTCGTCGTCGTGGTGAATAACACTTACGCAGTGTTATGCAAAACCTCAATTAAAACTCGGCACCATCATCACCGCGTTTTGCATCATCCGACTTGGGCCGCGCCAAAACATGCGGAATTGGGTGTTGTCTTGCAAAAAGACCACTTTGCCTTGCCCCAGCGGCAGTACGCCCGCAAAAGTATTTCCAGCCAGGAGTTTTTTGTTGTCGTCTGAAATGTATCCCGCCACAAATGCCTTGTCTGCGCTGGCGTAACGCCCCACACTTTGCAATTCCGGGCTGGAAGCCAGGGCGTTGTTGTCTTGCTTGATGCTGTACAGCTCCGTACTCAGGCCAAACGCAAGTGGATGGCTGTTGTCAATATTGGCCAACAAAGCTGTACCCGGAGTACGTTTTTTGCCATAATAATCTTCCCGGTCTTCATAAGCCAGCAAACGTGCAGCAAGGCTCGAATCCCGAGCAGGTTCGATCAATTTGACATTGGTAAATTTGGAACGCTGGGCAGTAAAGAAGCCCACCGCACTTTCGGTAGCAATCAGGGTTCCACCCCGACTGATCCAATCGCGCAATAGCGCTTGTTGCTCAGGTTTGAACAATTCACCCAAGCCACCGCCGCCATCCGCGAGAATCAACACATCGAACTGGTTCAAATCTGCGGCACCATACCGCTCGCCAAATTTGGGCAAAGCCGTTTGTTGCAAAACCGAGCCACGTACCCGCTGAATGGGCAAACCCGTTTCGTAATCAAACAAGAAGGTAATTTGTCCAGTAGTCAGCGATGAAAAAGGTGGATCAACCAGCAAAGCCACACGCGGTTGCTTCAATGGGCGATTGCGGCCAGAGGCCAGATCCATCCCGTCGCCCATGCGCCCTGTGCCCAGGCCATGAATGATCACGCCAGCTTTTTTTGCAATTTCAACCATGTCCTGATGGATATTGGCCAGTTTGTCTTCATTGCGCTCAATCAGCACAATCAAGGAACCATAGCCCCAGGTGGTTTTGCCATCACTGAAAGGCTCATGGCAAGCCCGCACCTTGTAGCCTTTGGCCCACAATTGTGCCAAAGCTTGCGGTGCATTGCGTTGCTTCCATTCGATCACATAGGCATACTGCGCATTGGGGTTGATAACGCCAGAAGTTGACAACGGTGCCTGCGTCACCATTTCGGTAGCTACACTGTGCTTGGTATTGCTGGAATAGCCCTCCAGGTTGTAGGCCAAAATGGCCGACCAGGTGGCCATGTCGTACATCACCGAATCTTCGATGGCCAAACGGCGCTCCAGTACACTGGTGATGAAGAGGTTGCGGGCTTGATTGGCACTTACCACATAAGTGCCAGCGGGCAAATTTTTGCTTCCTGCCTGTCCATTGTGGTAATCCACCGCATCGCTTACGGTAAAAGCTTTGGTGGCGCGTTCTACCTTTACATTGTGCCGCAGCAACATGGATACCACGTCCACCGTGTAAGGGGATTCGGCAGAAAGGTAATAGGTCTTGGTGGCAGTTTTGCTGTTGCTGGGGTTCCAGGCGTTGGCGCTGTATTGCAGCAGTATTTCCTTGCGCTCTACCGATTTTTTGATGGTTGCAATCGAGGCGGTATAGTGGTCAAAAATGCGCTGGCGCAAAACATTGAATCCACCATCGTCGGTTTGCACGGCCCGGCCACCGCCAATTCCACCTTGCTCCACCAGCATGCCAATGCCGCCCATCACAGAAGGGTAACTGGAACCATATCCTGGGTAAAAAAAGTCGAACGCATCGCGCGTAAAGTAGCTGATGCGGTGCTTGTCAAATTCTTTGATGTTGGCACGGCCAAAGGTATCACTCAATGCCTCGTAGGTATCGGGCAGGAGTTTATTGCGGGGCGTTGTGCCCGGCGCGGTGAAATAGTTGTTGTTGTAGCCCTGCTCATGGTAGTCTACGTGCACTTGCGACATCCACAACTGGTAATCAAGAATCAGGTTGCGGGTTTCGGGATGCACGCCCCACACCCAGTCACGGTTGACGTCAAACCAGTAGTGGTTGCCACGGCCTCCAGGCCAGGGTTCGTAGTGCTCCAGATCCCGGGGCTCGTACCCCAATACGCTGCGTTGGGTCGATTTGTACCAGTACACAAACCGATCGCGCCCGTCGGGATTGATGCAGATGTACAAAACGATGACGGCGTTGCTCAAGATGCGCTTGGTTTCTTCGTCTTGGGCAGCTGCCAGTCGGTACGCCACCTGCGCCACTGCTTCAGTTGAAGAGGCTTCGTTGCCGTGAATGTTGTAGCTGTAAGTGACAAATACCGGATCTGATTTGACCACCGCACTGACTTCGGAGGCGTTGCCATCCAGCAGTTTCAAGTGCCGCTGGCGGATGCTTTCCAGGTTTTTGTGGTTCTCAGGTGAGGTGATCACCAAACGGATCAGCGGGCGACCTTCGTAAGTGCTGCCGTATTGGTACATCGTCACTTTGTCAGACAAGCGATCCAACTCCTTGACGTAGTTCACCGTATTGGCGTACAACGTAAACTCACCTCCCAGTTTGTAACCAAAAAATTGCTCTGGAGAAGGAATGCCCGGATCGTAGCTCAGTTGAGCGTCAAAAGGAAAGCGCTTTTCGTCCACCAGCACCGGGCCCTGGGAAAAGAGTTGAGCGCTGAATAAAAGAATTAGGAAAGTAAAGAATGGTTTCATTTCGTTTGGTTTTGGTTCTCTATTCAATATCCAATATCCAATAATCAATGTCCAATATCCAACGCGCAATGGAGTCAATGAAAAGTACAAAATTTAGCCCGCGTATGGAAATTAAGCGTATTGCCACGCTACTAAACATTTTCAATTCATGCAGGTGGCAGGTGTTTCTGTGAAAATCTGTGGTTCAATCTGCGTGAAATCTGCGTGAAATAAAAATATTAGGTCATTACTCCTGGGTTCAAAATAACCATACGCGAGCTAAAAAAGTCATTTACCCAAAATCAAGACCCGCGCTGGACATTGGATATTGGACATTGATTATTGGATATTGAATAGAGATTATTGGATATTGAAAAATCAGCGTCTGGCAATGAGCGTAGTCGGATAAACAATCAGGCTTTCGTTTCCGTCCTTGCCGACCGAGGCAACGCCGAAAAGGTAATTGTCGATGATCACATTTTCGAGGGTAAAATCAATGACCGACTTGTCTATAAAGCGGGAATGTTGCCATTGCGCAGCAGTTGTTTCACGCCAGTAGATTTTGTAGCCAATCAGGTCGGGGTCGGTTACTGCGTCCCATTTCAAGCGGGTAGATGGTTGCACGATGCCGCCGATTTGCACATTTTTGGGCTCAGGTGGCGCCGAAGCCAGGGCCGCCATCACCATCATGTTGACACCTGTAAGTTTGGCCGCGTAAGGAAAGTTGACGCCCTCGATCACGTCGCCGTATTTGATGCCCTCTTCGGTGCGCAAATCCTGGTGCTGGCGCTGGTATTGCTCATGGGTTTCCATAAGGCGTACTCCCGCAAAACCCAGGTCATTGAAGGGCTTGTGGTGACCACCGCGCCCAAAGCGATCCAGGCGGTAAATCATGATGGCGTCCAGGTTGGTGCAATATTGATCGGTCAACCGATCGATGTAACGTGCCAATTGACGGGACGGACCATCTACTTCTCCGCCATACACCCGTCGCCAGGTGCGCTCGCGCTCCTCTTCGGTAGGCGGAGTTGGTTCCGAAAACACCCGAAAAGTAGTGTTGTCGATCTCGCCGTTGATGCCTTCGATGTTGCCAATCATGTCGTTGTTGAGTACGCCGACGATGTCCCAGCCTTGCTCTTTGGCGGTTTTGGCCATGTATTGGCCGCCCCAAAGCCCCTGCTCTTCGCCGGAAAGACCAACGTAAATGATGCTCACGGGGAATTTGTATTTGCTAAGTACCCGAGCAGCTTCGATGGCTCCGGCCATACCTGAACCATTGTCGTTAGCGCCAGGCGAATCTTTGGTTGCATCCGAAGCATCGCTGACCCGTGAATCGATGTCGCCGCTCATGATCACGTAGCGGTTGGGGTAGCGCGTGCCTCGCTGAATGGCCAGGATATTGACCACCGTCACATCTTTGGGAATGCGGGGATTGCTGCCTCCTTTGAGGAAGTCGCTCTGGGTTTTGATTTCCAAGCAGGAACTGCAAGCAGTGGAGATTTTTTCAAATTCGGATTTGATCCAGCGCCGCGCTGCACCAATGCCCCGTATAGCAGATACCGTATCCGAAAAGGTATTGCGCGTACCAAAACCAACCAACTTGCGGATGTCGGCTTCGATGCGCTGAGGCGAAGCCGCATTGGCGATGGTGTACAGTCGGGGGTCAGATTGGGGCGGCAATGGGGTTTGTGCAAAAAGCATTCCACTTGCTCCGATGGCAATAAGGCAAACTATAGTCGATTTCCAATTCATGTGACGATAGGAATTTGTGAGGAGACAAAGTAGGAAAAAAGGATGGGTAATAAA
>NZ_JBBAKG010000084.1:0-28159 GCF_040403615.1 Haliscomenobacter sp.
TTAGGTCTTTCAGATAAACAAATTGAGGTTTACAGCAAAATGAATGTCTATGAGATTTACCCGGAATATTGGGTTATAAAAACCGGAAAATTCAAAAATAGGATCAACGATAGGTTGGACGAATGGATCTACTTTTTGAAAAATGCAGAAATTAAGCCGACCTTTTCTGCAAAGGGGTTGAAGGAAGCAAATGAAAAGCTAGATGCCATGAAACTTCCGGAAAAGGAGCGAAAAGCATACGATAGCTATTTGAGACATTTGATGAGCATTGCCAGCCGGAATCACACGATAGAAATAGAAGCCAAGGAAATCATCAAGAAAGCCAAGGAAGAGGAAAGGACAGAAGTCATTATGGAGATGCATAGGGACGGCGTGCCAAATAAAACCATCGCTAAATACTTGAAAACTACGGAAGAACAAGTTATTCAAATTATTGAAAGTCAATCGGGAAGTTAATTTTTCTCTGTTACTAATCAAGAAAATGAAAGACCAATCAATTGCAAAATCAATCTTCTGTTTCCTGTTTTTTGCCTTGATATTTTTATCCAGCTGTCAAGTAAAAGAAGAATGTTCAAAATTTCTCGCTGAAGAATACTTGGACGAACAAGTTGATACAACGATGACTAAAAGTGCACCGGAATATCGAGATACCTTATTGAAATGGCTCGGTGAAACGCCAATTAAAGGACTCAATTGCAGTGCGTATCATTTACTATTTTATTCTTCACATGGATTTGGACAGTCAATAAAATTTGTGAAAAAGAATTCTGGATGTTTTTTAAGGGTAAAATGTGTTACAAAAGAAGGTTGGGATTCAAACTGTAAGGAATATCAGATAAAGATTACCAATGAGGAATGGAATCAATTTGAGGAGATGATTTATGATTTTAACTTTTGGACAACTGTCCCGCAATTCAAAACTACTGAAGGCGTATTGGATGGATATGTATATCTCTTGGAAGGGAAAAGACCTGAAGCCGAAAATTGCGGTAAAAGAACCTATCGATTTATTGGAAGAGGGTCGCCTATACGCGACAAAATTGGTGCTTTATGTGATTACATTATGGAGTATGAAGACCAACTGGCTCTGAGTTATGGAAAAAGAGAAATCAAATGAAAGTACCCTTGGTATTGGATCTTTTGGTTACGCAGCAAAAAGAATGATGTTTTATGTCTTTTTTGTCAGGATGAACCTGACAATTGGACTATGAAAAATAATTTGATTCTTAGGCTGAAATCATTAGCAAAGTTCATTGGCTGATCAAATAAAGGATTTGCCAACTTTTGAGCAGGTGGAAAGAGAGGTGCAGAGGCATTTGAAGAAATTTAAGCTGTGAAAAGAAAAGCCGCGGGAGTTGATAACGGATATTGCCATTACACTGAATATTCGACCTTATAGATTGAGACTGTAATGGCAAGTTTGGTAGAATTACTAAGAAATAGAAACTTGGGAATCTTCACAAAAAACGTCTCGTATTGACAACCTTATATGGTTTTTTTTAGTAGTTTCAAGCGCCTTGCCGTCAATTTCAACTGCGGCAAGGCGTGGGGTAGGGGAAAAAGAGTTGCGGCAGTACGAGAGTTCAATGCAAACGCAGATAACAAAAATAAGAACACAAAAGGAATCAAAAACCCCAAAAAAGCGTTTACTTTCGAAATAAATAAGATAAAGAGTCTGCTATCCTCATCGTGGATTAGTAACTTAAATCCAAAACACATAAAGCCTTCCCAATATGCTAAAATATGAATGGGATGAAAACAAGAACAAGTCGAATCAGCAAAAACACTCCATTAGTTTTGAGAGGGCAAAAGAGGTCTTTGAAGATCAAAATGCCGTAGAATTTCGCGGTAATTCATCTACCGAATTCAGAATTATGCGGATTGGAAAGACCCTGAGTAAGATATTGATTGCTGTAGTGTATACACTTAGATCCGTTTCGATCAGAATTATTTCTGCAAGACAAGCGAGTAAAGAAGAAACAAAGTCTTATCTTGAGAACAGTTTATCAAAACAATCTGATGATGAAAGTGAAAGTTGAGCAAGCAATTGCAATGGCCAGAAACAACGAAAGCCTGAAAGGGCTCGTCATTGAGGACTTGATGGATACCCAAGTTCGGGCTGTTGATGCCTTAGCACTGGCTGAACATGGCATCGTACTTCCGGAACAAAACATCTACTACAATGATGACGATATAGCTTATGACCCTGATTTTGATGAGGTTGAATGGAGCAAAGAACCACTCAAAATGACTTGGGAAGAAAAGATACAGTTGGCAGAAAAAATAGAAAATAATAGCCTTGGTGACGAAGAAATATCTGTTAAGGTGAAAATTACGGATGGTCGAGTTCGTCAATGGGCAAAGGAAAATGACGAAAAAATGGGGCAAATGTTGGGAAATTTCATAGTGGACATATATAAGGCAAACCAGATCATCAAAGGATAAGTGCCCGAGAACAATGCATGGTCGTCTTTGCTGCCTAATGCCTAATCCAAACCCAACCCAACTTAGGGCATCACGTCGCCCACGCTCACGTTCTCCTCCATACCAATCAGCGCCTAAACGAAACAAGTGAAACAAAAATTTCGTTTCATTTGTTTCGTTTGTATCTTTAGGACAAATTAAGCTAAAATGAGTGCAATAATCCAAAAAATAACCAAGTCAGATCAAAAGATCGCGCTTTTATCTGTCAAAATACTTGCTGACAGCGAAGACCAGGCTACCAAAAACAAGGATGAAGTCATCAAATTTAAGCTTCAAGGCTCGGATGAAGTAGTGATCATCCCCTTGAAGGCTTTACATTTATTGAATGCTATAATCAGCAATATGTCTCAGGGCAAATCAATTGCATTGATGCGTACGGATGCAGAAGTGAGCACACAGCAGGCTGCCGAAATTCTAAATGTCTCCAGGCCTCATGTGATCAAGTTATTAGAAAAAGGAGAAATTCCACACAAAAAAGTAGGTAGCCATAGAAGAATTCTACTGCAAGACGTTCTGAAGTATGAATCCAACCTCAAGTCAAACAGGAGAAAGAAACTGAACGCTTTAGCTAAAGAGGCCCAGCAACTTAATCTAGGTTACGAATGATATACTCTCCTCGGTTTACCGTAATACTAGATGCTTGTGTTCTTTACCCGGCACCGATTCGAGACATTTTACTCAATCTCGCCGACTTAGAGATTTATGCCCCAAAGTGGTCTGAGATTATACAAGAAGAGTGGATAAGAAATTTACTTATTAACAGGCCTGACCTTAGCAGGCAAAAATTGCGAAGAACGGCGCAAGTGATGAATGCTGCATTTCCAGATGCCGAAGTACATTCATTTGAAGAATTGATTGATCTTCTCGAATTACCGGATTTAGGGGACAGACATGTTCTTGCGGCAGGTATAAAGTGTAAAGCCGATGGGATCATTACGTTTAATACCAAAGATTTTCCAAGAGAAAATTTGGATCAATATAACATAGAAGTTTACACCCCGGATGAATTTGTACATTTGTTGAATGAGTTGAATCCTTCGATTGTAAAGCAGGCTTTTGAAAATCAATTGGCATCTTTGAAAAGCCCCCCAGTTTCAACAGAAAAACTGATTAGCATCTTGGAAAAATGTGGACTACGGAACGCTTCAAAGCTTTTTACCTAGGAAAATCACTATTGAAAACAATCGCTTCCCAAAAATACTGCCTAAGCGTCGCCGTTCAGAAAGCATAACGTTTCCTAACAAGCAAAAAATCCCCCTCTATCCAAGCCTCCAACAGTGCACTACATCGAACACCCCTTGTTCAATTCCGAACATTTCCCTGTTTGCCTCTATGTTTTAAAGTGTTAATAAACAAATATTTACGAAATTGGAACAAAAATTGGCACACCTATACATATCCCGCTGAAGCCTCTTTTCAGCGGACAACCCAGGAAATTTTGATAAAATCGGAAAGCCATGTGGACAAATCAACTCAAAAACGCCCTGCGCATCACTTTACGCCGCTTGTATCGCCAACAGTAAAAAGTAAGAGAAAGTTTGCAAGCAGCAGATTTTCCAAAAAAACTCATCTAGCAGTTGCCGCAATACAAAGGGCGTTGGCAAAGTTCATTGGCTGAACAAATAAATGATTTACCAGCTTTTGAACGGGCGGAAAGAGAAGTGCAGAGGCATTTGGAAATTTGGGAATGTTCACAAAAAAAAACAGCCAGTCTTGATAACCTTATATGGTTTTTTTCTGGTAGCTTTAAGCGCCTTGCCGTCAATTTCAACTGTGACAAGGTGCGGGATATGGGAAAAAGCGTTGCGGTAATACTAGTGTTCTTGCCAACTGAAAAAATGAAAAATTATAATGAGCCAGTTGCGGGTTTCTAAGCTTACATAAAAATCGTCTCCTTCAGGACAAAGATGGAAACGTATTTGCCCGAATGACAAGAGCAACTGCAAATCAATTAGATATGACATTTGGCACTTATGGAAAAATTAACAAAACACTTCGCAAGCATGGGCTTTGAAGGTGCAGATTTGGAAAAAATTCTGGATGCCTTCGTTTCCATCGAGTTCAAAAAGAACGAATTTGTCGTAGAAGAAGGCAAGATTGCAAAGTATATCGGCTTTGTAGAAAGCGGGATGTTTCAATATTATGTCACGCTGGATGGCGAAGAAAGAACCACCTATATCAATATTGAAAATACCTTTCTCGGATCCCTTTTGAGTTTTGTAACCCAAAAGCCATCCCTTGAAAACATCCGCTCGCTGACAGACGGTAAAATCAGTTTGATAAGTCGAACAAACCTCAAAAGGCTCGTTGAGGAGCTGCCTCTTTTCAAGGATTTCTACATCACACTTTTAGAGCATACGATCTGTGGTATTGATGCCACTCGACACGACTTAATTGTGCTTAGCGGCGAAGCGCGATACGCAAAAATGCTTCGGGAAGAACCGCATCTTTTGCAGCAAATCCCTTTGCAATATTTAGCATCCATGCTCGGCGTGACACCCCGTCACCTCAGCCGCATCCGCAGCCAAATCCGGTAAAATCATTTCTGGACATTTGTCTAGTATCTTCAGTGTTGGCTCGTCGTACCTTTGCATCATCAAAAATAAACAATGACGATTATGCAAAGTAAAAATCTCCTTTCGCTTTTATTTCCAATTGCAGCACTTGCTGTTTCAATAATGTTCAGTTCCTGCGGCATCCATCCGGAGGCCTGGAAGCCTGCCGAGAAGCCTGCCTTTTCGGGCCCAACCGCGCTCAACGAAAAACTGTCTACGGCTGAAAAACTGTCCATCGATGGCTGGTGCGGACCCGAGGACATCGTTTTCGATAAGGACGGGAATTTGTTCTGCGGTGTTCACGCTAAAAACGATTTTGCCGCCGGCCGGATTTTGAAAATCGATACGACTGGTCGGGTTGAAGTTTATTACAATTCCCAGTCTTGGGTGGCTGGTCTGCACTTTGATGCCGACGGAAATTTGGTCGCGCTGAGCCACCGTGAAGGGTTGATTCGAATTGGCCCAGATAAGAAAATAACCGTTTTGGCCGATAAAGATGAAAACGGGAAACGATTTCTTATCCCAAATGGCCTGGACATTGCCGCAGACGGGAAAATCTATTTCTCCAACACCTCCGAATTTTCGGCTTACACCATAAAATATGGCAAAAAAATCATTTTGGAACAGCGTCCAATCGGTGGCCTGTACTGTTACGACCTGAAAACAAGCAAAGTCAAGACCCTCATTCAAGGCACTTATTTTGGCAATGGCGTAGTGCTTTCGAAAGATGAACACTTCCTTTTGATGACGGAAACTTCCAGATATCGGGTGCTCAGATATTGGCTCAAAGGTGAAAAGGCCGGGCAGACCGAAACCTTCATGGATAACCTACCGGGCTTTCCAAACGGCATTTCCATTCGAGAAAACGGCAGTTTTTGGCTCGGTTTTTCAACTAACAGGAGCGACGCCCTTGACAAGATCCACCCCAAGAAAGGGATGAAAAAGTTTGTGTATGCCTTGCCAAACTTTCTTCAACCGAAGGCTGATAAATTCGGAATGGTGATGCATGTCTCGCCGGAAGGCAAAATCCTCCAAACATTTTTCGACACTACAGGCAACACTATGCCAGAGGCTGGTGCCGTCAAAGAACACCAAGGCTACCTATATCTAGGTGGCGACGTCGTGCCGCATATCGGCAAGTACAAATTGGCTGGCAACTGAAACGGCCTTTTCAATCCATAATTTCCACAATTTAAATTATTAGAAGAATGAAATTCCATCATTTGGCCACTACGGCCCTGCTATTTCTATGCACAGCCGTTTTCTCGCAAAGCCGCTTTCCGAAAAACGAGATCAGCGTGAACGGCTTCCGCAACCCATCCATCGGGTTGGAATACCGGCACAAAAATGTATCCATCCATGGCGGTTATTACATTACCGCGCTGGAATCGGGCATCACCACCAAGTTCATCAAAGTCGGTCTGACCGGCTGGTTTTTGCCGGTTGGTAAAAAGAAAAACCCTTCTTCATTTTATGCGGGCGCATCCTATTTGCGCGGCATCAATCTGGACTACGACAAAGAAAACGCACTGGGCGTGGAAGCGGGCTTCCGCTGGATGGTCTGGAAAGGAATCAACCTCCGAATTGGCGCAATTGCGCTGGTAGCGAAGGGGCATGAGACTCGAATCAACCCGACACCGGGGATTAGCTACTCGTATTCCTTTTAAAAAACTAAGGGATTGCGGCCCGCTCGGCTTTGCCCCATTTTGAAAAAAAGAGGCAAAACCGGACGGGCGGCGATTCCTGAAAATTCTAACATTATGAAAATCATATTAGGAACGGGGCAATTGGGCATGGCCATCATGGAAAACCTGCTCCAAACCAACCCGGACGAAAGTATTTTATTGGTAAACAGGGCTGGGAAATTAGACGTGTCAATACCCCAAAATGTAGAAATCATGGCCGCCGATGTTACCAATAGAAATGATCTGGAAACCATTGCCCAGCGGTCAGAGCTGATTTTCAGTTGCACCGATGTGCCTTACCCATTGTGGGCCGATTTTTACCCGAAGACAGCAGATGCGTTGGCTTTTGCGCTTTCAAAAAGTGATGCTAAACTCGTTTTTGCCGACAACATGTATTCCTATGGAAATGTGCAGGGGGCTGAAATGCACGAGGGCATGCCGCATTCTGCCCAGACAAAAAAAGGACAGATTCGAGCATCAGTAATCCAAACTTTGCTACAATCGGGGCAGTCGTTCAGCGACCGGGTGGCTTTTGTAAAAGCTGCGGACTTTATCGGCCCCCGGATTTACAAAGGCGTTTTTGGAACCGATTTTTTGGAAAAACTGGCTACTGGTAAACGGATTACCCTGTTCGGTAAGGCCAAGCTGCCGCACACATTTACCTACATCCGGGATTTTGCAAAAGCCATGGTGAACGTCGGGACATCCACGGATACATTCGGAGAAATCTGGCACGTGCCAAATGCTCCTGCCCTCAACTTGCTCAAATGGACGCAGCTGTTTGAAACCGAATTCAACCAAAAGGGGAAGATTTGGGTATTGCCAAAATCAGTAGTCTGGGCGGCGGGGCTTTTTGACCCCCTCATCCGGGAGTTTTACGAACTCTCCTACCAATTCGAACACCCCTATTTGGTCAATCATGACAAATATGTGGCGCGGTTTGGCGACCATTCGACCAATCCGTTGGCCATCGCGCGGGAAACATCGAGTTGGTTCAAGGCAAAAAACAGCCTGGTTTAAAATCATTTTTCAATTCAAAATTTTCAGACCATGCAGATCAACAAATTAATCGGCGGACTATTCGTCGCTGGGGCAATCGCCCTTTTCATCCCGTACACGATACTCACCATCATTTTTGAGTATCCCGATATTTTGAGGCAAGACACGGCAACTATCCTCACAAAGTTTCATGAAGGCGGCAATCGCCTGATCTGGACCTGGTTCGCCTTTGCCATCACGGGCATCCCGTTGTTGCCCGCTTACATTCTTTTGGGGCAAAAATTAGAGGCCAAATCGCCGCTCATGCGCACTGCCACGACCATCGGAGTCATCGGTTTGGTGGTGCAGATGGTCGGGCTGTTGCGCTGGACGTTCGTGGTGCCGATTTTAGCTAACACGTTCGTAGCCTCGACCGACGAGCCAACAAAAGCCGCTGCGATGGTGGCTTTCAAGACCATCCATCAATTTGGGGGCGTCATATTGGGCGAGCATCTGGGGCAATTGTTCACCATCGCTTGGACGGTCATGGTTTCGCTCTCGTTTGCTAAACTGAAGGTTTTTCCGAAATGGGTCAACGGGCTGGGCTTCGTCAGTTCGTTCATTTACCTGCTGGCACAAGCAGAGTTGTTTGCCACTGTGATGCCTGGCTTCCCAGTTTGGGATCTGGCTGGTTTTATTGGAAGTACACTCTGGCTTGTTTGGCTTATAATATTGGGTGTTATGCTTACTAAAAAAAGAAATCAAAATTTTTAACCAAAAAAATAATTTAGTTATAGGTACCAGAATCATTTTTAAAAATTCCAATATGAGGCTTATTTTTAAAACAATAGTTTTCACTTTTTTAAACATTCAACTTATGGCACAAAACAATATTTTATTCATGTCGGCTACTGAAATAGCAGATAAAATCAGGAACAAGGAAGTTACTTCCTATGAAGTTGTATCTGCTTATTTACAACAAATAGATGCCCAAAACGGCATCTTTAATGCAATAGTTTTAGTTGACAAAGAAAATGCTTTACATCAGGCAATATTAGCCGATAAAGCAATTAAAAGCGGTACTAATTGGGGAAAATTGCACGGTGTCCCTATCACGATTAAGGATAATTATTTGACAAAAGGACTGACAACCACGTCAGGATATGAACCATTGCGAAACCATATGCCAACAAAAGATGCCGAACTTGTAAAACTGCTGAAATCCGAAGGCGCCATTATTATTGGTAAAACCAATTTATCGGTTTTAGCCATGGATATGCAGACTGATAATGCTATTTTCGGAAAAACCAATAATGCTTGGGATAGCAATAGAACTAGTGGAGGAAGTAGCGGTGGTTGTGCGGTAGCACTTGCAACAGGTATGACTTCTTTATCATTCGGAAACGATTTGGCAGGGTCTATTCGGCTTCCATCAGCATATTGCGGGGTATATGGCTTTAAACCCACATTTGGAGTGGTGTCAATTAATGGTATTCAAACTGACCCTAAAGAACCTGTCAATGGTCTTAAATCATTAGCGGTTGCGGGGCCCTTAGCGAGAACTATTGAAGATTTGCAACTTGCTATGGATATTATAGCAAATACCACCAATACCGATAAAAAACTAATACCCATAAACAGATGTACGTATACTATTGACATAAAGCACATGAAAATTGCATGGACTGATGAGTTCGGTGGTGTACCTGTTGATAATGAAATCAAAAAGGCGATTCAGGATTACGTTGCAAAGTTAGAGAAATCGGGTGCTACTGTTGTAAAAATTACGCCGCCTATTGATTTTCACCTTGCATGGAAAACATGGGGAAGTTTTGTCGGTATGCAAGGTGGTTATAATACTTCAAATTTCGTAAAATGGATGGGGCTTCCGTTTACAAAAGGAGTGCTGAAAGATGTGCCAATGCACCAGAATATTGTAAAACCAACCTCTGTGGAAAAATATATGGAGGCATTAAACACACAGGATTCATTAATTACTCAGATGGAGAATTTCTTAGACAGTTTTGATGCGTTTATTTGTCCTGTAAGCTCAGTAAAGGCGTTTCCACATCATGAACCGACTAAAAAGTTAGGGAATTTTAGTATTTACAACAACCCAATAGCGATAAATAAGGAGTTCATGCATTATTATATGTCTACACAAGCCTATACTACACCCTTTACTCTTACTGAAAACCCTATTTTGTCTATGCCAATTTCACTCAGTAAAGATTCCTTGCCTATTGGTGTTCAAGTAATCGGTAAACGTTATTCAGATTTCAGACTTCTGAAAATTGGAATGGTATTAGACGACTATTCTGAAAAGTTTAAATATCCATTAGAATAATTTCAATTTTGTAATTGACGAACAATACCAGCAGGTACCATCGGTTTGGCAAAGGTGGCGGACAGGTGGCGAGCAGGCCAGGAATTTGGAAGTTCAGCGTGGCCGGATGAGAAAAGAATGGGCAAACAATTGACTTTATCTGCCACCGAGTCAATAACTTAGCACATCCGCTTGCGGCTGTGAACAGATAATTATAATGGCAAGAACGTGAGCGTGACTGCCAACCGCTCGCTAAACGCGGCGGTATGGCAGTCACGCTCACGTTCAGCCAAATCCTCTAAAACCAAGGTTTTGAATGCACATTTGCACAAAACAAAACCTGAGTCCGCATGGCACACCTCCAAAACCCCGGTAAATTATCCCATGCCCGTACCTTCCCTTTCAATCTATCCTGATTTTCACTCCCCTTGTCTGCTAAATTAAAAATTGAATTTTTAATTTAGCACAAATGACTTGTTTTACCCAGATCCGAACATCCCTGTTCGATTTTGAACATTTAACCAATTGCTCCTCTGTGATAAAGGTTTGATATTCAACGATATATTGGAATGTTCTAAACAATGAAAAAATCGACACTAGCGATTAATTCATTTGTACCAATATTCTAGTCCAGTTCATTGACACTATAGATCAAAAATAAAAAGAGCTAAATAGAACCAAAATTCCCCCGAAATAGTTTACCTTGCAATAGAAATAAAACAAAAAGTCAGGTATGATTATTGCCAACTCATTCTATGAAGTAGTATTCAAATGTTTTACATTTTGAATTCAAGGCCGTGATCAAGACATATAAAGAAATTCAACTCCTTAATAACTTGTTTAATCCAAATCTCTAACAACTGTTGGAGAATTTATACAAGAGTATGGAAATCAATGAGTTTGCCAACTATAATGAGTTGTTGGAAAATATCCTGGAAACAATCCAAGCAGCACGCTACAGGGCCTACCAATCTTTGAACAAACACCATATTTCACTGAATTTTAGTATTGGAAAGCTCATCGTTGAAAGTCAAAAGAAACATGGATGGGGAAATGCAGTTGTTGATACACTTTCAAAAGATCTAAACAAGGTTGTTGATGGGGTAAAGGGGTATTCTCCGCAGAACCTGTGGAATATGAGGCAGTTCTACCTTGAGTACAAGGAGAAACCTGATCTTTTAGAACTGGCCATTCAGGTTCCATGGGGGCAAAATTTATTACTCGTACACAAAGTGAAGGAAGAAGAAAGACGAAAATACTACCTCCAATCAACTATAAATCTGGGCTGGAGCCGAGCAGTTCTTCTCAATCAAATAAAAGCTAAGGCTTTTGAACATCATATAGGGAATGCAAAGCAGAATAATTTTCAGCAAACACTTCCGGCGCACTTATCAGAACAGGCTGTTGAAGCTTTGAAAAGCGAATATAATCTGGATTTTCTTGGCATCACTCAACCTGTTTTAGAAAGAGAATTGGAGAATCGACTGATCGAAAATATCAGAGACTTACTGATGGAATTGGGCTATGGATTTTGCTTCATAGGCAATCAATACAGGCTTAGACTTAATGAAAAGGAGTATTTCGTTGACCTTCTGTTTTATCACCGTATTCTCAAATGTCTGGTTGTTGTTGATTTGAAAGTGGTGGAATTTGAGCCAGAATTTGCTGGAAAAATGAACTTTTATCTGGAATTGTTGGATGAACAAGTCAAGCAGGAAGATGATTATCCAACCATAGGGATCATTCTTTGCCCTGAAAAAGATGATATCGAGGTGGAATATGCCTTGAGAACAAGTAGCAAACCCATCGGAGTTGCAGAATATAAGCTCACCCATGAGTTGCCAGAACAGTTAAAAGGTAAGATCCCAACATCTGGCGAAATAAAAAAGCTGTTAACAAAATATAAGCGATAAGACTCATTATCGGTCACACTACGCTTATACAACCCGTTTCCTGACAAGAAAAAAATCCCCCTCTATCCAAGCCTCCAACAGTGCACTACATCGAACACCCCTTGTTCAATTCCGAACATTTCCCTGTTTGCCTCTATGTTTTAAAGTGTTAATAAACAAATATTTACGAAATTGGCACAAAAATTGGCACACCTATACATATCCCGCTGAAGCCTCTTTTCAGCGGATAACCCAGGAAATTTTGATAAAATCGGAAAGCCATGTGGACAACTCAACTCAAAAACGCCCTGCGCATCACTTTACGTCGCTTGTATCGCCAGCGGCTCAATACGACCCTGCATGTCGCTGGACTGACCATCGGCATGTCCGTTTGCCTGATGATTGGCTTGTTTTTGCGCCATGAGCTTAGTTTTGATGCCTACCACAGCAAGGCCAAACGCATCTATAGAATCAATTCGGTATGGACCGACAATGGGAATAAAAACTACCACTTTTCTACTCCGATCCCCCTAGGAGATGCCCTGCGCGAAGAAGTGCCGGGGTTGGAGTTTGTAGCCCAATGGCAGCCCATCGACGAAGAAGTTGTTGTAATCAACCCACAGCGGCGATTTTCACAAAAAAACATCATGCTTGCTGAGCCGGATATACTCAACGTATTTGACATAAAAGTCTTGGAAGGTGACGGTTACAGCGCCTTGCGCAAACCCTTTCAGGCCCTGCTTACCCGCACTACTGCCCAAAAGTTTTATGGCGGAGAAAATCCCATTGGCAAGGTGTTCAAATTCAAAAATAACTTCGACATCACGGTAGCAGGCATCATTGAAGATTTGCCAGCCAATACCCATTTCCCAGCTACCATGTTGATTTCCTTTTTTAAGGACGAGCAGTTTATGCAAAACAGTGTTGATTCCTGGACTTTTGTGATGGGGACTTCTACCTACGTCGTATTGCCAACGCAGACCAAGCTCAGCGATGTAAATGCCCGCCTGAAGGCCCTTGCAGACAAGTACATCAATCAACACAACGAGCAGGCCAACACCCGCAGCGATTTTGATTTGCAGCCCTTAGCGGATGTTCATTTCAATTCCACCTATGCTGGTGGTGGGCAGTGGGTACAAGCCGTAAACATCAATTGGTTGTGGATCTTTGGCGCAATTGGCTTGGCGGTTTTGATTTTGGCCTGTATCAATTTCATCAACCTCTCTACCGCGCAGGCGCTGACCCGCACCAAGGAAATAGGCGTGTCCAAAGTCATGGGCGCCGGGCGCATTCAACTGATCCGCCAATTTATGGTAGAAGCATGGGTATTGGCGCTGATTTCTGGCGCATTGGCCTTGGGGGCAACCTATATGAGCATGCCTGCGATCAATAAAATGATGGACAAACAAATCGCGTATGATTTTTTGCAAAACCCTATTTTGATCGCTTCTTTGCTTATGGGCATCCTCATCACGGGATTATTGGCAGGTTTGTACCCGGCCTGGGTGCTTACCCGTTTCAATCCTACCGATGTACTCCGGGCTGGAACCAATGTTGCAGGTGACCACCGTTCAACCTGGTTGCGCAAGGGCTTGGTGATTACCCAGTTCAGCATCTCCATTGCCTTACTGATTGTAGTGGCTTTGATGGCGCAACAAGTCAATTATTTGCGCAGCAAAGACCTGGGTTTTGACCATGATAATGTCCTTACCGTTGCTCTTCCTGAAGCGGATAAAGCCACCCAGTTTGCTTCAAAATTAGGGAACATAGCCGCCATCAAGGGTCTCAGTTTCTCTACTTCAACCCCCAGTGCAGAAGGCCATTGGGGAAGTATAATGAGCTTGGTCAATGGCGATGATCCCCAAAAGCAGGAGGTGACCATGATTATGGCCGATCCAAATTTCGGGGATTTATACGGACTAAAATTGTTGGCAGGGCGATTTTTGGAAGCAGCGGACACCAATTTGGCCTCCAATAAACTTCCTGGAGACCAGCAAATTTCCACCGTAGTTGTCAATCAAAAATGCGTCAAGGAATTTGGGTTTGCTTCGCCAGAGGCCGCGCTGGATCAACGTTTCTGGTTTGGAATGAATACCGGCCATGCCCGCATCGTAGGGGTGGTGGCTGATTTTAATGTGACTTCCCTGCACGATGCCATCAAGCCGGCGCTGATGACCCAATTTCCACAAGTATACAGCTTGGCGGGCATAAAAATTGCGGGCAAAAGCAATATTCCTCAAACCATTGCAGCGGTTGAAAAAGCCTGGAAAAGCAGTTTTCCCAATCATATTTTTGACTTCAAATTTCTGGATGAGCAAATCGATGCTTTTTATGCCACCGAAACCCGGCTGTATAACTTGTTCAGCATTTTTGCCCTCTTGGCCATCGCCATTTCTTGTTTGGGACTGTATGGCCTGGCAAGTTTTGCGGCGCAGCAACGCACCAAAGAAATTGGCATCCGCAAGGTTTTGGGCGCTAGTGTGGCGGGCATTACGAGTTTGTTGACCAAAGAATTTTTGCTACTCGTCCTGATTGCACTGCTGATTGCTTCGCCAATTGCTTATTACGCCATGCAACAATGGTTGGCCGATTTTGCCTACCACATTGACGTGCATTGGCAGGTATTTGCAGGAGTAGGAATCGTGGCCATGGCGGTCGCTTTTTTGACGGTGGCAGGCCAATCGATTCGGGCAGCTACGATGAATCCGGTGAAGTCCTTGCGAAATGAGTGAAGGTTCTACTATCCTCAATTTTAGACATGCTCTTACAGCATGCAGTCGCAAAAGCACATCAACAATTTAAAATACCCAAACCAAATACCATGTTCCGCAACCATCTGAAAATTGCCCTGAGAAACTTGTTTAGAAATAAAATTTCATCAGCCATCAACATTGGCGGACTGGCCTTAGGAATCGCCTGTTGCCTGCTGATTGCCCTGTATATTTACGACGAATTGAGCTATGATCGCTTCAATCCGCATTACAATCACATCTACCGCCTCACCGAAAAACAAAAACAATCAGGAGGCATTTTCGATGTAGCGGTAACCCCAGGACCATTGGCCACAGCATTGACCAACGATTTTCCCGAAATAGCCCAAACCGCCCGCATTGGGCGCTGGAGCGGATTGTTGACCAGCGGAGAAAAGTCTCAGGAAGCCGAACAGATGTTGATCGTTGATTCCAGTTTTTTCAGCCTCTTTCAATTCCCCTTGCTGCTCGGCAATTCCAAACGGATTTTTGGCAGCCCCGACGAGGTGATTTTCAGCGAGGCCATGGCCGCCAAATTTTTCGGCGAAGATTGGCAACAGCAGCATGTCCTGGATCGGGCGATCCTGCTCAACAACGATAAGATCCTGAAACTGGTGGGCGTAGCAAAGAATCCTCCCACCAATTCACACCTTCAATTTGACGTCTTATTGCCGTTTGCCTATTTAGACCGCTACGATGAATGGAGCAACAAGTGGAACAGCAACAGTTACCATACTTACCTGCGGTTGCACACTGATGCCGCTGGTACGCCTACTGATGCGTTGGTTTTTGGTAAAAAAATCAAACATCAACTCAAAAAATACGATGGAGGCAACGAAACCCAACTCTTGCTTCAACCCCTTGGCGAGATCTATTTGCATTCCAATTTTTCCTTTGAAACCGATTGGGGCCCAAGGGGCGACATCTTTTATGTCCGCATTCTTGCACTGGTTGGCTTGATCGTCCTGGTTATTGCCATGGTCAATTTTATCAATCTCGCCACTGCCCGCGCCGCCCAACGCGCCAAAGAGGTTGGCGTACGTAAAACGGTGGGTGCGCCCCGCTCAAGTTTGATCGTACAGTTTTTGGGCGAAGCCCTGCTGATGACCAGCATTGCGGTAGTTGTAGCCTTGCCCCTTGCCGAAATCTTGCTTCCCTTGTTCATCATTTTGTCCGGCAAAACCTTGCAAATTCCTTATCAGATCCCGGTTTTTTGGTTGGGTCTGACAGCAATGACCGCAGTAGTGAGTTTGGTCACAGGGCTGTATCCAGCCTTTTTACTGTCTTCTTTCCGTCCTGCCAGGGTATTGAAGGGGGCTTTTCAAATAAAAACAGGCAAAGGGTTTCGGCAATCATTGGTAGTGGGACAATTCAGTTTGTCTATTGCCTTGATCACGGGCACTTTGGTCATTTATCAGCAGCTTAATTATGTGCAGCATACCAAATTGGGATTCGATCAATCCAACTTGCTCTATGTCAGTATAAAAGGTGACTTGCGGGCAAAGGCCAGTTTGTTTAAAAACCAGGTAGCTCAAGTTACAGGGGTGGCAAGTGCCTCCATCGCGACGACCGACCTGGTCGACGAGGCCAACTCCAGCAATATAGAATGGGAGGGGCAGGCACCCAAAGACGAGATCTTGATGACGCATGCCAACGTTGATGCCGACTTTGTTCCAACCACCGGAATGTCATTGATCTCGGGGCGGAATTTTTCAGCTAAAATCCCTTCGGATTCTTCTTCGCTGAATACAGCTTACCTCATCAATGAAACCGCAGCCAAACAAATGGGTTGGACCGTTAACTCAGCATTGGGCAAAAGCATCAATTTTTGGGGACAAAAAGGAAACGTGATCGGCGTGGTAAAAGACTTCCATTTTCGCCCCTTGCGCACGAATATTGAGCCCTTCATTTTGCGGTATCGCCCGTTGGAATTCTACTTCAATTTGTTGGTGAAAACCCAACCCGGGGCCGACTCCAAGACCCTTGCGGAGATTAGCAAAGTGTACAAAAAATTGGATCCTGCCAATCCGATCTCCTACGGTTTTGTGAATCAGGATCTGAACCTGCAATACAAGGCCGAGCAGCGGTTCGGCAACATCATGCTGAGTTTTGCAATCCTAACCATCGTCGTTTCCTGCCTGGGATTGTTTGGATTGACCGTTTTTATGGCCGAACAGCGGGTAAAAGAAATTGGAGTGCGCAAGGTACTCGGCGCCAGTGTGGCCAACATCATGGTCCTTTTGGCCAAAGATTTTATCCTATTGGTCGTCATTGCCATTGTAATCGCCTCTCCGATCGCGTGGTACGCCATGAATTTGTGGTTGCAAAATTTCGCTTATCACATCGACCTACAGTGGTGGATGTTTGCACTTACTGGAGGGGTAGCCCTGGGAATTGCCTTTTTGACAACCAGTTTTCAGAGTGTGCGGGCAGCAATGGTGAATCCGGTAAAGTCCTTGCGGAGCGAGTAATGTTCTTACTTTGTCAAATTTTGAACTTGGTATAAAATTGGACTAAAACTTCAGTGTACAAAAAAATAAGATGCTACAAAACTATCTGAAACTCATCCTTCGCAAACTCGCCAAACACCGCGATTACGCCTTCCTCAACGTACTTGGCCTCGGCCTCAGCGTAGGTTGTAGCATCCTCATTTTTGCACTAATCCGGCACCATACCAATTTTGACACCTTTCACCAAAAGAAAGACCGCATCATGCGGGTGGTGATGGACATCAAAACCGAGAGTTCGTTCCCTTTTTCTGGGGCACCGAATCCCACTGCTGCTGCCTTGCGCGATGAATGTGCTTTTGTAGAAAAAGTCGCCATGCGTTCTGAAGAAGACGAAACCCTCATCAGCGTTGCCAATGACAAAGGAGGAAAAGACAAGTACAAAGAACTGAGAAAATTTGCCTGGATAGAACCTGCTTATCTGGACATGCTCGATTTCCCCTTGCTGAGTGGCAATGCCGCCGATTTGGAGGCACCCAATACCGTACTGGTGTCAGAAAAAATGGCCAACAAGTACTTTGGAAGCACCAATGTGCTGGGTGAAATCATCCGCCTGAACAACCAAACGGACTTGCGGATCGTAGGCGTCTTGCGCGATTTGCCCAAAAATACCGATTACAAACAGGAAATGCTTGCTTCCTGGGCCACTTTGAAATCCCTACCAGAAACGTCAGCAGACATGAGCTCCTGGGCTGGCGCGCGCGGGGGGACTTTTTGTTTTGTACTCCTTAAAAAAGGCCACGCTTTTAGGGAAATGAACGCGGTGATGGCCCGTTTTCGAAAAGATCACCCACATCCAGAGGTGAAAGACCTGTTTCAATACAAAGCCGTGCCGATGTTGGGGCTGCATTTCGACAAAGATTACGGTTTTGGCATGGACAAACGCTTCCTTTGGGCCTTGGGAATGATGGGCTTGTTTCTGCTGTTCACGGCCTGTTTCAATTTCATCAACATGGCCACCGCACAAGCGCTTACCCGTGGCCGCGAAGTGGGTGTACGCAAAGCACTGGGCAGCACCAGAGGACAGTTGTTTTGGCAATTCATGGCCGAAACGGGACTGATTGTCATTGGTGCTTTGCTTGTCGGGGTATTGATTGCCCGTCTGGCGCAGCCCTATTTGAATACCTGGCTCAAAGAAGACATTGCTTTTGATGCAGCGTTGTGGATACCTTTGACGGGGTTTGCCTTGGTTTTGGGCATTTTGCTCACTTTTTTAGCCGGCTTTTACCCAGCCTTGATGCAGGCCCGATTCAATCCGGTGATTTCGATGAAAGGAATGGGAGAAATGCCCGGTAAAAACAGCTTTTCCTTGCGCCGGGTACTGGTCAGTACGCAATTCGGGATTTCGCAAGTGATGATCATCGGGGCAGCGGTTATTACCGCCCAGATGCACTATGCCCAAAATGTAGATTGGGGATTTCGACCTGGAGCAATCCTGACCGTAGATGTACCCGAACCCGCCAAAATGAAGACCTTGCAAACGCAACTCGGCCAAATTTCGGGAGTGAAAAACGTATCTCTTTGTTATCAACCACCTGCATCTGGAAGCAACAACCAGACGAGAATTCTATACGACAACCGCGCCGAAGCAGAGCAATGGGTAGTCAACAACAAACCTGCTGACGCAAATTACTTGGAAACTTTTGGGCTAAAATTGGTCACAGGCCGCAATCTGCGTGCCAGCGACACGGTGAGCGAATTCGTGGTCAACGAAGCCTTTGTAAAAAAACTCAACCTTGCCTCAAGCGCCGATATTCTAAACAAAAAAGTCCAGGTCGGTCAGTCTAAAGGTTTGGTAGTTGGCGTGGTGAAAGATTTCCACAATTGGTCTTTGGTACAAGAGATTTCCCCCATTGCCTTTAGTACCTATTCCGACGATTACCAGGTGTGCGCCATTCAGTTGAGCCCTGGCAATCCAGCCCCGGTACTCGCCAATATCAAAAAAGTTTGGGAAAATCTCTATCCAGACCAATATTACACCCAAAAGTTCATGGACGAACAAATGGCGGAGTTTATGGAAACCGAAACGATGCTGCTGCGTTTGGTGCGCACTTTTGCCGGTGTAGCGATCTTCATCGGCTGCCTGGGACTGTATGGCCTGGCGGCGTTCATGGTGACCCGAAAACGCAAAGAAGTCGGGATTCGCAAAACGCTTGGTGCCAGCATCCTGGGCATTCTCTGGCTTTTTGGCAAGGAATACACCCGCCTGATCGCGATTGCCTTCATTGTGGCTGCGCCACTGGCCTGGTGGGCAATGAATACCTGGTTGCAGGATTACACTTACCGCATTTCAATTGGGGTAGGGGTCTTTGTGCTTTCCTTGCTGAGTACCTTCGGGATAGCTGTGATTACGGTTGGGTTTCAGAGCGTGAAGGCGGCCTTGGCGAATCCGGTGAAGTCGTTGCGGAGTGAGTGAGGCAGGAAACATTGGTAAGCAGATAGTTTTATTGCCAGAGTTTGGTATTACATATCTCAAACGGAGATTCGTGGAGTTTTTTGTAACTTTGAGATAAGTACCAGCGTCTTACCAATGACCAGCCAATGAAAAGACATGAAAGCAGCAATCCGCCTCCAATATGGCCCTCCCGAATCTTTAATCGTCAAAGAGGTAGCAACTCCAACCCCTAAAGACAATGAAATCTTAGTCAAAGTATCCGCCGCAACGGCCAATCGGACGGATTGTGCCAACCTGACGGGCATCCCTTGGATTATTCGACTCTTCATTGGACTGTTCAAACCCAAATTGCTGATCACTGGAACCGATTTTGCTGGTCAAATCGAAGCACTGGGCAAGGAGGTCAAGGCTTTCCAGATCGGAGACAAAGTTTGGGGGTTTGATGACCTTGGCTTGTCTTCCCATGCCCAATACCTGTGTGTCGCAGCAGATGGCAACGTGTTGAACATACCTGAAAACATCGGTTTTGCCGAAGCTGTCGCCAGCATCGAAGGTGCCCATTATGCACTCAATTTTATCAATAAAGTAAAAATTCAACCCGGACAAAAAGTACTCGTCAATGGCGCAACAGGTGCCATCGGTTCAGCCGCACTCCAGTTGGTCAAGGATCTGGGGGCTCAAGTAACAGCAGTATGCGACACCAACAACATCGCTCGGATCAAAGCTCTTGGTGCGGATAACATAATTGACCGCCACAAAGCCGATTTTACCCAATCGGGTCAAAGGTTTGATTTTGTATTGGATGCCGTAGGCAAAAGCACCTTCTTCAAGTGCAAGGCATTGCTGAATCCAGGAGGCATTTACATCTCTTCCGAACTAGGCCCTTGGTCGCAAAACATCTTCCTTGCCCTGATCACACCCTTACTTGGGGGCAAAAAAGTCGTCTTTCCTATTCCTTTCAACATCAAAGCAAGTTTGAGTTTTATGAAAAATTTGCTCGAAGAGGGAAAATTCACGCCCTTGATTGACCGGGACTATCCTTTGGAGGAAATCGGAGAAGCATTCAAATATGTGGCCAGCGGTCAGAAAACCGGGAATGTTATTGTTTCGATGGGGTAATCACTACATCATGGATTTTCGTGTGCAATTTCATTTTTTTTTCCTTATTTGCGGACAGATCGCACATTGAAAACAAATCAAGATGGGTATTTACAACCGGTTCCAGCAAACGCTGTGTTTGGCCATTTTCTTTGGTCTTTTGTTGGGCACTACTGCCTGCATCAATGGAAAAAAAGTGGGTTCATCAAAGCCCTCCACTCAAGCCCAGCTTTTGGCTTATTCCCAGGATGAAAAAGTATTGGCCAAAGGGCAGCAATTGTTTCAAGCTTATTGCACCTCTTGCCACAACTTTTTACAAAAAGGAATCGGCCCCAATTTGGGACAAGTGACCGCTGCCGTCACTCCGGTTTGGTTGAAAAAATTCATCCGCAATGCGCCGGAGTTGATCCAACAAGGAGATCCACGGGCCACCCAGCTCTTTAAGGAATACAACCAACTGATGCCTCCCTTTACCAACCTCAAGGATGCTGACATCGAGGCTATTGTATCCTACATCCATGCCCAACAAAAAGCGCCGGTGCTCGATCAGGCCGGTTTAGGAAACCCGGTACTCGATCCAGTCCCGCAAAAAATTGCCAAAGGCGGCCTCCAGCTCATCATTGAACACGTCACTACTGCTCCACTCACCGCCGACAAGGCGCCAAAGGCCCGCATCAACCAAATGAGGGTGTTGCCGGGCACCAAAGACCGCTTGTTCATCCACGATTTGCGCGGAACTTTGTATGAACTGAACGGTACAAACTGGCAAGTTGCGTTTGAAATAAACAAGGAACGTCCCCATTTTATCAATCAACCAGGCATGGGCACCGGGTTAGGCAGTTTTGCCTTTCACCCCGATTTTTACAAAAACGGCCTTTTTTACACCACCCATACCGAAGCTGCCGGAACCGATGTTGCCGATTTTGCTTACCCGGATTCTATAAAAGTGGCCATGCAATGGGTGCTTACCGAGTGGAAAATCAAAGACCCTAACACGCTTCCTTTGTCAGGAACAAGCAGAACCTTAATGCGCATCAATGTGGTCACCGGCATCCACGGCGTGCAAGAGTGTGCCTTCAATCCAGGTGCCAAAGCAGGTGACCCCGATTACGGACTGCTGTACATCGGAGTAGGGGATGGAGGGGCTAGCGAAAATGGATTCCCATTCATCTGCCAGGACAAAAGCCGCATCTGGAGCTCAGTATTGCGCATAGATCCAAGTGGCAACAACAGCAAGAATGGACATTATGGCATCCCACCCAATAACCCCTATGCCAAACTCAGCGATGCCGTGGCTTGTCGGGAAGTGTATTGCCGGGGCTTTCGTAATCCCAATCGCTTTACCTGGACTCCCGATGGGAAATTACTGATTGCCGATATCGGTCATGCCAATATCGAAGAATTGAACCTGGGCATTGCTGGCGGCGATTACGGCTGGCCTTACCGCGAAGGTACTTTTGTGATCAACCCGCGGGCTAAAATGGATCGGGTATACAATCTGCCGCAGGATGACAACACCCAGCATTACCTCTACCCAGTGCTCCAATTTGACCACGATGAAGGCAAAGCCATCGAAGGTGGTTTTGTGTATACCGGTACCGCCATCCCACAACTTCGGGGCAAATACATTTTTGGCGAAATTGCCCTTGGCAGGATCTTTTTTGCGGAGGTAGATCAATTGAAACAAGGCAAACAAGCCACCATTCAAGAGTTTGAACTCAAAATGGGCAACGAATTGGTGACCATTCTGGGCCTCAACAATGGCATCAAACCTGATTTTAGATTAGGCGTAGGACTGAATAAAGAGTTGTTCATTTATACCAAATCGGATGGGAAGGTGTATGGGATTGTGGGGTGTCAGGCAGGGCAGTGATTATCAATCAGTGTTTAAAAAAACAGTCTCACGCTTGTTTTTTAATCCAACATGGCTTTTTTTGCAAAAAAAATACAAAATAAGTCATGTTGATCGAATTTAAGGTCGCCAACTACCGATCAATTGGAGAAGAACAGACTTTGAGTTTGGTGCCTGCACCAAAACAAAAAGACCACCTCCAAAACATCATCAGCAAAGGTCGTTATCAGGCGCTCAATGCCATATCGCTTTACGGCCCCAATGGCGGCGGTAAATCCAATATTCTCAGAGCCATGAGCCTATTGGATCGCTTGGTTCATGTTTCAGCCAGAACCTCCTCTACTACTCGCTTGCCGCACGATCCTTTTTTATTGAGGGAAGGTTGGGAGGAAAAACCCACCCGTTTTGAAATTACCTTCGTAATCGAAGAAAACCGATACCGCTATGGCCTGGAATTTACAGCAACCCAAATTACCAGTGAGTGGTTGTTTCGCAAATCATTAGGGCGGGAAGTAAGTTTGTTTACGAGGGAGGGCGAGGTCATTGATGTGAGTTCAGGATTCAATGGCTCGAAGAGGATCATCGATGCTGCAATTGAAGCCACCAGAACCAACGCTCTGTTTTTATCTACTTGCGATAATTTTAATGTTGAAGAAGCCAAGAGCATCATGCAATGGTTCAGCCATTTTAGCATGATTGATGGTCTAAATACTGAATTTGAAGAAATTCAAACCGTTGAGCTTTGGCAAGACAAAGTCTATCGGGAAAAAATCAAAGACTATTTAGCCTCACTGAACTTAAACATCGTGGATGTTGATGTAAGTACCAAAGATTTTGATGAATCTGAATTGCCCGATGACCTGCCTAAAAACATTAAATCTCAATTGACAAAAAACCTGGCTGGTAAGCAGAGTTATACGGTTTTTGCGAAGCACCGTTTTTATGATGCCAATGCATTGCCAACAGGGAAAACATATAGTTGGCAATGGGAGGAAAGGGAATCTTCAGGAGCAAAAAAAGCTTTCCAGTTGAGTGGTCCGATTTTATGGGCTTTGGCCAACGGTGGCGTACTGATTATTGATGAAATTGAAGCAAAACTTCATCCGATCATGACTTTAAATACCATTGATGTATTTCTGGACAAAAAAAGCAATCCCAATAATGCTCAATTGATTTTTGCGACCCACGATACCAATCTGTTGAGTTATTCCAGTCTCAGAAGAGATCAAATCTGTTTTGCAGAAAAAAACCAATGGGAAAGTACCGAAATTTATTCCCTGTCGGATTTTGTTTATTTTGGAGAAAAAAATGGGGAATTCAAATCCGAGAAAGAACGGCCAGACACAGACAAAGAGAAACGTTATTTTGAGGGCAGATATGGAGCAATCCCTGTGTTGGGTGATTTTCAAAAATTTATCCGCAATACCCAATGGCAAGAAGAGGAAAACTAAACAAACAAAAGACCAAAGACGAGACCATGCGTCCTGTGAGGGTTAGAAGGTATGACCACTTTTTTCTCATTGTTTGTGAAGATGAAAAAACAGAACCCAGCGTGCATAAAAAATACCGATTCCTGCAAAATAAAATATGCCGTTCCCACTATCCTCTTTATTTTTACCCAAAACAAGCAAAAAACTAAAAATGATCAGGACGGACGAAAAACGCACGCCCAATGACTTGTCGAGCAAACTCGAACGATTTTGGACACTCTCTGCACAAAAAATCAAGCTGATCGATTCAGCATACGATGAATCAAAAGGCTCTCCAGTTTTCACTGTGGACGGCAAATACACCACCCGTGGCTGGACAGAATGGACGCAAGGCTTTCAATACGGCTCGGCCATTCTTCAATTCGACGCCACGGGCGAAAAACCAATCCTGGATCGGGCCAAACACCAAACGGTGACCAAAATGGCGCCCCACGTGAGTCACATTGGGGTACATGACCATGGGTTCAACAACGTCAGTACTTATGGCAACCTGTTGCGCTTGATGCGGGAAGGCAAAATCCCCCACAATGAATGGGAGCAAAACTTCTATGAATTGGCGCTGAAAATCTCTGGCGCAGTGCAGGCTGCTCGCTGGACCAGCATCAAAACGGGAGGATTTATCCATTCTTTCAACGGAGCGCATTCCTTGTTTGTGGACACCATCCGTTCCTGCCGCTCTTTAACCGTTGCGTATGAATTGGGACATGTGTTTCAGGCCGAAGGCGATGTGAAAATAAGCTTGTTGGAGCGGGCTTTGCAGCACATTCAGGCTACTGCTCAATATTCCGTGTTTTACGGAGAAGGGCGCGACTCCTATGATGTTTGGGGACGCACCGCGCACGAAAGTATTTTCAATGTCAAAGATGGCAATTTCCGTTGCCCCAATTCACAGCAAGGCTATACGGGCTTTACCACCTGGACGCGAGGTTTGGCCTGGGCCATGTGTGGTTTTCCCGAACAATTGGAATGGCTAGACACCGCTGATGAGGCAAGTTTGATTCCTTTTGGCGGCAAAGCAGCATTGGAAGGGATGATGTTAAAAGCAGCACAAGCCACCTGTGATTTTTACATCGAAAATACCCCCATTGATGGCATTCCTTATTGGGATACGGGTGCGCCAAATTTGTATAAATTAGGCGATTATTTAGAAAAACCCGCCGACCCTTACAACGATCATGAACCCGTAGACAGTTCTGCGGCAGCGATTGGGGCTCAGGGTTTATTGCGTTTGGGCAGTTACCTCACTGCCAAGGGAAATGCTGCTGCTGGCGAAAAGTACCTGCAAGCCGGGCTTACGGTAGTCAATACCCTATTGGATGAACCCTATTTGAGTACGGATGAAAAGCACCAGGGCTTGTTGTTGCACACCATTTACCACCAGCCCAATGGTTGGGATCATGTACCTGCAGGCAGCAAAATTGCCAATGGAGAATCCTGCATGTGGGGTGACTACCACATTCGGGAACTTTGCCTTTACCTGCAACGGATGGTCAACAATGAGCCTTATTACACCTTTTTCAACTGCGTTAAATGAGCCACCAACCCATCACCGATCTTTCCAGGCTTTGTATCCACACCATCACGACCAAGCCTTGGGGAATTGAAGAAGCGGCCCAAAACTTTTCCGCAGCTGGCGTGAAAGGCATCACCGTTTGGCGCGATGCACTGGCGGGCAGAGACATCAAAAAGACCGGAGATCTGTTGAGAGCGCATGATCTGTCGGTTGTATCGCTGTGCCGAGGAGGTTTCTTCCCCAGCATCGATCCCACAAAAAGGCAAGCCGCCACCGACGACAACCGCAAAGCCATCGAAGAAGCCTACGAACTGGGCACCAAGCTGATTGTTCTGGTGTGTGGGGCCGATCCAGCACAACCCCTGGCCGATTCCCGCCAACAGATTCAAGATGGCATCGAAACCCTGCTTCCCGAAGCTTCGGCAGCAGGTGTGCAACTGGCCATTGAGCCCCTGCACCCGATGTACGCGGATACCCGTTCGGCCATCAATACCCTCGCCCAAGCCAACGACATGTGCGAGGCCATCAACTCTCCCTGGGTAGGTGTAGCAGTAGATGTGTACCACCTGTGGTGGGACCCCAGTCTGAAACAGGAAATCAAGCGCTGTGGCGAAAACAAGCACCTGCTCGCTTTCCACATCTGCGACTGGAAATCCCCAACAGTAGATATGCTCAACGACCGTGGGCTAATGGGTGAAGGCTGTATTCCGCTCCCAAAAATCCGCTCCTGGGTAGAAGCAACCGGATTCAATGGCTTTATTGAAGTGGAAATTTTTTCAACAGAATACTGGAAACAGGATCAATCGCAATTTTTGCAAAGAATCATCACTGGATACAAAAACAACTCATAGCGGTCAGCTATCAGCAGTCAGCTTTCAGCTTTCAGCAAATTTGAGCTGATGGCTGACGGCTGACTGCTGAAAGCTGATCGCTGAAAGCTTAAAAATATGCACCAACACACCATCGGCATCATCATGAACGGCGTTACCGGACGCATGGGTACCAACCAACACTTGCTGCGCTCTATTGCCGAAATCATCAAACAAGGCGGGGTAAAACTGAGCAACGGTGACACCATTATGCCAGATCCCATCCTAATTGGTCGGGATGAAAGCAAGTTAAAAAGACTTTGCGCACTAACCGGCATTACCAATATGAGCACCAATTTGGACGATGCCTTGAACAGTCCGCACTACAGCATCTACTTCGATGCTCAAACCACTGGCCGACGCGCCGATGCGGTCAAAGCTGCAATCAACGCCGGGAAACACATCTATTGTGAAAAACCGGTGGCGGTCAGCACCGAATCGGCTTTGGAATTGTACGACTTGGCCACCAAAGCTGGACTGAAAAATGGCGTGGTACAAGACAAACTCTGGCTCTCGGGTATCGTCAAACTCAAGCGCCTGATTCAACAAGGTTTCTTTGGCGAAATCCTTTCCGTTCGGGGCGAGTTTGGTTACTGGGTGTTTGAAGGCGACAACATCGCGGCACAGCGCCCTTCGTGGAACTACCGCAAAGAGGACGACGGGGGCATTATTGTCGACATGCTGTGCCATTGGCGGTATGTGCTGGATGAAGTTTTTGGCAAAGTGAAAGCGGTTTCTTGTCTGGGCGCTACCCATATTTCTAAGCGGGTTGACGAAAATGGAAACCCCTACGACTGTACCGCAGATGATGCTGCTTATGCCACATTTGAATTGGAAAACGGGGTCATTGCCCATTTCAATTCTTCCTGGGCAGTGCGCGTTCGGCGCGATGATTTGTTGACACTCCAGGTGGATGGCACCAAAGGCTCGGCAGTAGCTGGTCTGCGCGAATGTTACATCCAGCATTATGGCAATACGCCCAAACCCGTTTGGAATCCCGATATTGCTCAACCCATCGATTTCTTCGGCGGCTGGTCCAAAGTACCAGAGCAGGAAGTACACGACAACGCCTTCAAAGTGCAATGGGAGTTGTTTTTGAAACACGTGGTCAACGATGAGCCTT
Organism: Haliscomenobacter sp.; assembly: GCF_040403615.1. Lineage (NCBI taxonomy): Bacteria > Pseudomonadati > Bacteroidota > Saprospiria > Saprospirales > Haliscomenobacteraceae > Haliscomenobacter > Haliscomenobacter sp. The sequence continues at coordinate 27,518 of NZ_JBBAKG010000084.1, forward strand.
TCCCCTGGAATTTGAAGGCTGGCGCAAGGGGCGTACAGTTGGCAGAGAAGGGCTTGGAAAGTTGGGCAAAAAGATGTTGGGTAGACATACCTGAGCTTTGAGCGGTCAGCTTTGAGCCATCAGCCATCAGCTTTTAGCAAATTTGAGGCATTGGCTGATAGCTGATGGCTGACTGCTCAAAGCTGATGGCTGACGGCTGACGGCTGACGGCTGACGGCTGATAGCTCAAAGCTGATAGCTGACCGCTCAAAGCTGATTACTGTAAGCAAAAATCATCTTCCGTACCTGTACAATTTCTTCATGGAGTTCTATAAAACTGGATTCTGAGATATATTGAAGGTCCTTTGAAAGAATCAATTGATATTGTAGTTCTGAGGAAGAGCCTGTCGCTATTGCAAGAAATTGTTTGAGTTGTGGATTGGTGTTTCTACCGCATCCTTCTGCAATGTTGGTAGGTATGGAAGAGGAGGAACGCCTCATCTGTGAGGTTAATCCAAAAAGTTCATCTTTGGGGTAGTGTTTAGTAATTTGGTAAATTCGCAAAGTAAGGGCATGGCTTCTTTTCCAAACTTCCAGTTTTGTAAAGTCTCGCATGTATTTTATAAGTTTAAAGCTTTCAGCCATCAGCTTTCAGCTATCAGC
>NZ_JBBAKG010000085.1:0-28075 GCF_040403615.1 Haliscomenobacter sp.
GTGATGACATAGGCCGAATCGAGGTGGATGCCCATTTTTGCGTAAGATTCCTTGATGTTTTTGAGGTAGTCGAAGCTCAGGGTACGCAATTGCTGGTACACCTGTTGCTGCTCTTTGACAAAATAGTCCACTTTAACGATGTCGTAAATTTCCTGCTTGGCGGCAGCTGTCACAATTTGATCCAGCACAGCTGGCTTGCTGTAACGGATGTGGATGTTTTTTTGCAGTTCAAAACCCTTGGGAATCTCGGTCAGGGTCTTTTTGGAAAAGATTTTCTTGTTCACATCGTATTCGTACTTGGGCAAAAAATTGACCATGTCAACATATACATCCGTTTCAGGAATACCCAGGTTTTTCAGGTCGTTGATAAAATTATTGAGTCGATTATTGAGCTGGGTATTGGTTTCATCGGCAGTTTTGGCTACTTGCAGCATCGTGAATACAGCCGTGTAGGAACTGGCACGCTGGTTGGACAAGGTATTGATCGTAATTTCGATGGAATTGTCGTCTTGCAATTTGGCATTGCGGGGTACAGAACGGTACTGGGCATTCAGATTGGCGTTTGAATTCAAGTTGTTGCTGTTGAATTCATTGCTCTGTTTTTTTTGTTCGGCATAATTGCCCATCACTTGGGCATCCAAAAAATTGAACAGGCATAAGCCAATGGAAATTAGGAAAAAACACTTTCTCATGGTCAGGTTTTTTGGTGAATAGGTCTGAAACGAATCGGAGGAATGATTAATTTTTTAACGCCTCAAAATATTTTTAGCGAATTTTCGCTAAAAAATCCAGATAAGGCTTTACTAATTCAAACAAAGCCATTAATTTTGTAGCGAATTTTCGCTATTACTTAATGCAAATCCACAAACACAATATACTTATGGAAGCAGTACTCAGCAAAATCGCCTTACAGGGTGGTGAGTTTTTGATCAAAGACACCCTGGCTGAAGACATCTTCATCCCCGAAGAATTGAACGAGGAACAAAAGATGATCCAGGAGACCGTTCGCGACTTCCTCCACAATGAGATTTTCCCCAACATAGAAAAAATTGAGCACCAGGAAGACAACATCACCCCGCGTTTGCTGGAAAAAATGGCCGAATTGGGCCTGCTGGGTACCCACATGCCCGAGCAATACGGTGGCCTGCAACTGGACACCAATACCAACACCCTGATTGGTGATGCACTCGGGCCTGCTGGCGCATTTACGGTTTCGTTTGCCGCCCACATTGGAATTGGCATGCTGCCCATTCTGTATTTTGGAACAGACGAACAAAAAGACCAATACCTTCCTCGCCTGATCAGCGGCGAGTTAAAAGCTGCCTATTGCTTGACCGAGCCAGGGTCTGGCTCCGATGCACTTGCGGCCAAAACCCGCGCCGATCTTTCTGCCGATGGCAAAAGCTACATCTTGAATGGCCAGAAAATGTGGATTTCCAATGCCGGTTTTGCCGATGTATTCATCGTTTTTGCCAAAATTGATGGCGATAAATTCACGGGTTTCATCGTTGACCGCAATACGCCCGGGCTGACCCTCGGCGCAGAAGAAAAGAAATTGGGCATCAAGGGTTCTTCTACCCGTCAGGTATTTTTTGAAAACGCAGCAGTGCCAGTTGAACACGTTTTGGGCAAAATTGGCAAAGGCCACTTGATCGCCTTCAATGCTTTGAATACAGGTCGTTTCAAGCTTTGTTCTCTGAGTTTGGGGGGCGCAAAATACAGTGTTTCTACGGCCACTCGCTATGCCAATGAGCGCGTACAGTTTGGGGTGCCGATTTCCAGTTTTGGCGCCATTCAATACAAATTGGCTGAGCAAGCCATCCGCATCTTTTCTACCGAATCGGCCTTGTTCCGCGTATCCAATTTGATGGAACTGAAAAAACAGGAATTTGAAGCCCAAGGCTTGAGCTTTGGCGAATCAGAACTCAAAGCAGCTGAAGAATACGCCATCGAATGCTCCATCCTGAAAGTAACCGGATCGGAAGCACTGGATTATGTAGTGGATGAAACCGTACAGGTTCACGGCGGCATGGGCTTCTCTGAAGAGGGTACTGCTGCGCGCGCTTACCGCGATGCCCGCATCAACCGCATCTACGAAGGCACCAACGAAATCAACCGCCTGTTGAGCATCGATATGTTGCTCAAGCGTGCCATGAAAGGTGCGCTCGACATCGTAGGGCCGGCCTGGGAGGTGCAAAAAGAACTGGCTTCTATGCCTGGCTTTGAGAAAGTAGAAGGCACTTATGCCGAAGAGAAAAAAGCCGTTAAAGACTTCAAAAAAGCCGTTTTGATGGTAGCTGGAGCCGCTGCAAAATTGCAGATGGAAGGCAAGCTTGACTTGAAGGAAGAGCAAGAAATCATCATGAATGTGGCCGATATGTTGTCGGATTTGTTCCTGGCGGAGTCCCTGCTGTTGCGCGTGGAAAAGCTGGCGGGCATGACGGGCAAAGTCAAGCAGGAAGTTTACGATGCCATCCTGAAGGTTTTTATGCACGACGTCACCCTGCGCATGAACAAAAATGGCACCGATGCGCTGGCTTCTTTTGCCGAAGGCGACTTGCTGCGTACCATGTTGATGGGCTTGAAGCGCTTCACCAAGTATCCAGCACAAAACGTCAAAGCGATGCGTCGTTTGGTGGCAGATACCTTGATTGAAGCCAATGAGTATGCGTTTTAATGCTGGAAAGCTTTAATCATAAGTTACTAATTGTTTGTTGAGTGCGCTTCAACTGTTTGAGTTGAAGCGCTTTTTTATTTAACACATCAGTAAGTCCAAAGCATACAATATAATGGTGGGGAATGGGCGTTATTGCAGTCAAATACAACCATCCATCAAGCTATGCGTAATCTATTGTTTTTGCTCGTTTTCAGTGTATTGATCCCCATTTTTGGCCATGGCCAAAGTAAGACCAAATTGACTGCCGCGGGTCAAAAAGAACTCAAATTGTACGAGGATACCCTCGGCGTACTGTCCTTTTTGATCATCAACGACTCCTTGCCACAAAGTCGTTTTGCTGCTACCAAAAAGATGATCCTGACGCTAAAAAAGGCGCTCAAAGTCACCAACTCCTTTCACTACAAGTTTGGGCGCTTGAAGCCTGTCTCTATCCAATACGCGCCCGATAGTACCTTCCGGATTTTCACCTGGCAATTGTTTGTCGACGACAATACCTACCACTATTACGGGGTAGTCCAAATGAACACTCCAGATTTGAAAATGTACCCCCTGGTTGATCGCTCGGCTAAAGTGGAAGATGTGCAGCAAGCAGTATTGAGTGCCGACAACTGGTACGGGGTCATCTACTACAACATCCTCAAGCTCAAAGATGCAACCGGCACCAAATACCTCTTGTTTGGCCTGGATACCCATTCGTTTTTCAAGCGCCGCAAAATCATTGATGTGCTGACTTTCAACGGAGATCAGTTGGTATTCGGAGCACCCGTTTTCCCAAAAACCATGAACAACGATGGCCCCGTTAATCGCCTCTTACTGGAATACAGTGCCGAAACCAGTGTGAAAATGAACTGGGATGAAGCCATCGGCGCAATCGTGTTCGATCACCTGATTCCATTTCAGGGTACAACCAAATCCGGACCTGTCAATGTACCGGACGGCACTTACGAAGGCTTCAAAGTTGAAAACGGAAAATTGGCGTATTTTGACAAGTTGGAATCTCAGATTCTCGAAGAAGCCCCTGCTCCGCAGCCTTTAAACAAAAGCAAGAACGCCATTTACGACCGCAGCAATCCAACAGGTAAGAAGAAAAATTAGAGACTGTCAATCGGGCTATCAAAAATCACCTAAACTCCCGGTAATTAAAGTTTGGGAGTTTGGTGTTTGGCGTTATTTTTACGATCCAAACCACAAGTACTGCCTGCATCATGACATTACAAATTCGCACCATTGAAGAATACCATGCGGCGTACCAACGCGCGGTAGAACATCCTGAAGCTTTTTGGGCCGAACAAGCCGAGACTTTTCAGTGGCGCAAGCCCTGGGAGAAAGTCCTGGACTGGAATTTTGAGGAACCAAACATCAAATGGTTTATCGGAGGCAAGCTCAACATCACCGAAAACTGTCTTGACCGGCATTTGGAAACCAGAGGCGATCAAGTAGCACTGCTCTGGGAAGCCAATGATCCTGAAGCCCCCAATCGCAGTTTTACTTACCGGGCATTGCACGCCGAAGTATGCAAAGCAGCCAACGCCCTCAAGGCCAATGGCATCCAGAAAGGCGACCGGGTTTGTTTTTACATGCCGATGGTGCCAGAATTGGCGATTGGCATCCTGGCCTGTGCCCGCATTGGCGCCATTCACTCCGTTGTATTTGCAGGTTTTTCTGCCCATTCGCTGGCGGATCGCATCAAGGATTCCGAGTGCAAAATGGTGATTACGTCTGACTTCAATAGTAGGGGCGCCAAATACATTCCTGTCAAAGCAGTGGTAGATGAAGCCATCGAGATGGGTTGTGCTTCCGTACAAACGGTACTCGTATACCAATGTGCCAGTACCGAAATCCCGATGCACGCTGGCCGCGACAAATGGTGGCACGACGAAGTCAACCCACAATCTGTAGATTGCCCTGCTACCGAAATGGATGCGGAAGACATGCTCTTTATTCTGTACACTTCCGGCTCAACGGGCAAGCCCAAAGGCGTAGTACATACCTGTGGCGGTTACATGGTGTATACCTGCTACACTTTCCGCAATGTGTTCCAAATTCAGGATGGCGATATTTACTGGTGTACCGCCGATATTGGCTGGATCACCGGACATTCTTATATTGTATACGGCCCATTGCTGGCTGGTGCAACCTCCATTATGTTTGAAGGGGTACCAACCTACCCCGATGCCGGGCGCTTTTGGGAAGTGTGCGACAAGCATCAGGTGACTCATTTTTACACTGCGCCCACTGCCATCCGGGCACTGCAAGCGCAGGGCGATTCCTGGGTAGAAAAGCACAGTTTGTCCAGCATCAAGGTACTGGGCAGCGTGGGCGAACCCATCAACGAGGAAGCATGGCGCTGGTATTTTGACAAAGTTGGGCACAACAAAGCCCCCATCGTAGATACCTGGTGGCAAACCGAAACGGGTGGAATTTTAATTTCTCCCATCGCAGGAATTACCCCCCTCAAGCCTTGTTTTGCAACGCTCCCATTGCCAGGCGTTCAGCCTTGCTTGACAACTCCCGAAGGTGTTGAAATCGAGGGCAATGATGTAGAAGGCTTGCTGTGTATAAAATTTCCCTGGCCTTCTATTCTACGCACCACTTATGGCGACCACGAGCGCTGCCGACAAACCTACTTTAGCCCCATCAAAGGCATGTACTTTACTGGAGATGGTGCCCGCAGGGACGAAGATGGATATTACCGCATCATCGGTCGCGTAGACGATGTAATCAATGTATCTGGCCACCGCCTGGGTACTGCCGAAGTAGAAAATGCCATCAACCAGCACCCTGGGGTGGTAGAATCTGCAGTAGTAGGATATCCGCACGACATCAAGGGGCAAGGCATTTATGCTTACGTGATTGCAACGGAGCTGATCAGTGATGAAGCCAAGTTTTACAAAGAAATTATGGACGTGGTGAGCAAAGAAATTGGCCCGATTGCCAAACCAGACAAAATTCAGATCGTCAGTGGCTTGCCCAAAACGCGGTCTGGAAAAATCATGCGCCGCATCTTGCGCAAAGTAGCCGAAGGCGATACTTCCAACCTGGGCGATACCTCTACCCTCCTCAATCCAGAGGTTGTGGAAGAAATCAAGACCGGGGCTGCACGAATCTAGTTTTGGGTTTTGGGTTTTAAGTTGCGCACAATTTTCACATAAAACTTTGTTCGACTCAAAACTTAAAACCCAAAACTTAAAACCCAATACCCATGAAAGGAAATGTACCTTCTCAGAAAAAACTGGTTTACGCGGTTCGGGAACCCTTACTAGAATACCTGCGCAAATACAATCGAGCGGTAAATTTGCCTCTGCAATACGAAGACCTGCTTCGATACAATACAGCCATTCCATTGATTGATCAGGAGGGCAATGATACGTTGTGGGAAACGGTGTACTACCCAGAGTCCGAGCAAAAGGAAATTTTTCAAGCCCTCAAATACATCTACGCCCTGCTCAAGGTGGAAGGCAGTGTAGAGCTGCTTGATCACCTGACCATTGCCCGCATTGATTATTGCCATTTCGGCAATTCCAAGCCCTTCAGAGTGCGCATCATCAACCGCCTCAACGACAACTACGACCACTTTTACGTCAAACGCACCGATGCGTCCCGGGTATATGGCCTGGAGCTGGAAGCACTCCTTTCTCCCAATACCATGATTTACCTGGTGAGCGGCAATACATTGGTAGAAGAACACATTGCGGGGGTACCCGGTGATGATTTTATGAAACGGCATTTGAACGAATCTGTGTTCAACAAAACGCGCATCGCCAAAGAATTTGTGAAGTTCAACGAGCGCTGCTTTGCCCGCTTATTGGGCGACATGCGCTCTTACAATTATGTGGTAGACATTACCCCCGACATTGAGGGCAACCAATACCGCATGCGCGCTATTGATTTTGATCAGCAGTCTTATGAAGGGCGCAAAAGTTTTTACTTGCCCCAGTATTTTAAAGAAAACAATGCCGTCATCTTTCTGGGCATCAACAACATGACCCCAGAATCTGTTTTACAATACCAACAAGAGGAGCGCAGCTTGATGGCGGCACGCCTGAAAACCCAACCCAACCGCTCGGCTTTGTTTTTTCAGATCATGATGGCAGACGACATTGCACCGTCCGAAAAAATCCAACAGCTTCGGGAAGATTTGATCTACCACCACAAAAACGACATCTTTGACAAGTGCTTTACGATGGGCCAAATTGTGGTGTGCAACATCAATATTTTGACCCAGAAGTACCACCGCTAGCAATCGAGGAGTTCGATTGAGTTTTAGACATGCCCTTAGGGCAAAAAAAAGGCCTCCCCCGAAAGCGGAAAGAGGCTATCCCAAAAACCGATTATACAAAATTGTGGTTAATACAGCGCAAGGAAAAACGACCGCCAACACCTCGATGAAATCGTCAAACACGGGTCATTTCTTTGCGCTGGGGTAAAATTAATCAAAGTTTTTGTTATATAAAATAAACTTTACTTTTTTCAACAAAGTAGCATTATGAATTACGGATCGGAGGGTCTACCAGAGTTAACGGCGCAAGAAGAGGCGAGGTATGCCCGACACCTGGCTTTACCAGACTTTGATTCCATTGCGCAGCAGCGGCTCAAAGCCGCAAAAGTTTTGGTAGTAGGCGCTGGAGGCTTGGGGTCTCCCCTACTCCTTTATCTCGCAGCAGCGGGCGTGGGTACCATTGGCATTGTTGATTTTGATACCGTAGATTTGAGCAATTTGCAGCGTCAAATCTTGTACACCCCAGCAGATTTAGGTCAATCCAAGGCCCGCGTGGCTGCGCAAAAGATCCAGGCACTGAATCCGCATGTTGAGGTTGAGGTATTTGAAGAAGCCCTCAACGCCGAAAATGCCCTGGCCATCATCAATCGGTTTGACATTGTGGCAGACGGAACCGATAATTTTCCAACCCGCTATTTGGTGAATGATGCTTGTGTACTGGCCGGAAAAATCAATGTTTACGCTTCCATCTTCAGGTACGAAGGGCAAGTTTCCGTTTTTAATTTTCCGCTTCCAGATGGTCGGAGAGGCCCCAACTACCGCAACCTTTACCAGGAACCTCCCACACCGGGCAGTGTACCTTCCTGCGCAGAAGGGGGCGTTTTGGGTGTTTTACCGGGCATTATCGGCAGTATGCAGGCCAACGAGGTGATCAAAGTCATCACCGGACTTGGAGAACCACTGGTAGGCAAGTTGTTTTTGTTCGATGCCGCCACCATGGGTGCGCGCACCATTAAATTGATGACTCAGGAGGCCTATCCCATCACTGCCCTTCGCGAGGTGGAATACTATTGTATCCCTGAACAGTTGGAAGTACCCGGCATTTCGATCGAAACCCTGCATGCCTGGCGTGCCGAAAATCGGCCGTTCCAACTGATCGACGTGCGCCAACCCGAAGAGTATCAGCGCAAAAACCTGGGAGGCTTGCTGATACCGCTGAGTGAACTGATGGAAAATATCCACCAAATCGACCGCCACCAACCAGTAGTAATCCATTGCCAAAGTGGCCAACGCAGCAAAACTGCAGTATTGATGCTCCAAAGACAAATGGGTTGGCAGCATTTGTATTCCCTGGAGGGCAAGGTATACCAACTTGGAGAATAAGGTTTGCCATTCGCATCGATCGCATAGATGTAATCCGTTGCGCGCCCTTCCTCTGATGAGTTTTTATTTTAATTCCCGTTCCTGATTAGGAATCCGATCAGGATAATCTGTGATAATGCCATCAACACCCATCTCAATCAATTTAAGCATGGTTTTGGTTTCATTTACCGTCCAGGGAATCACTTTTACGCCCTTTTCATGGGCATTCTTTAGCATTTCTAAGGAAACCAATTTGTAGTGTGGGCTATAAATATTTGGCGTAAATCCTAATGTTTTGAGGTTCGCTTCAAAGCCGTCAAGGTTTTCAACCAATAGCGCAATGATCATTTTGGGGTCGATGATGTTGACTTCACGTAGTGCGCGGGGATCAAAAGATTGGATACAAGTATGATCCGTAATTCCAAGGGTAGCGACCTCTTTAAGCACCAAGGCTGCAAATTCAGCAGGTGGGGGCGTTCGGATGCCATCCCAATCCGGCTCACACTTGATTTCAATGTTGTACCTTGGAAGAATTAATCCATTTTTTGCACAAAAATGGTTGACTGCTTCTACGACTTCTCTCAACAATGGCTTGTAGGTTGCCATCGGCATCTGTTGTGGGAAACGAGGATTGCCCCGTTTCCCACAATCATACTGTTTAATTTGCCGGTATGGCATTTTAAACAACAACAGATTCTCTTCTTGTACAGTATTTACAGGTGTTCCATTGGAGGCGGTACATATAGCGGCAGACATCCATGGCTCGTGTGATACCACCACTTGAGTGTCTGCTGAAATCGCAACATCTAGTTCCAATGTGCTAATCATAGGAAATTCCAAAGCCTTCAAAAAAGCTGGAACAGTATTTTCAGGTGCCAGTCCGCGAGCTCCGCGATGGCCCTGCCAATCAAATTGTTTAGTTAGATTTGGGAAAGTCACGCTTGTATTGTTTTTTAAAATGCCACAAGCGCTCAAGAAAAAAAATAAAAAAGGGAATAGGAAGGAAAAAAGAAAGGAAAATAATCTTTGTAGTACAGCGTTCATAATCTTGCGTTTTCAGACGCATAAGTTTATGAAACAAACAAAAAGGAACGATTAAAATTAACCCAAAAAATCTAATTCACTTCATTCTTCAGTACATCAAGTAGCGTCAGTTCAAGTTACAGTGTAAATGAGGGGACAAGGGTGTTGAGTTTTAGATTATTGACGTGGAGCAATGATGTCCACAACAACAATCTTCGCTCCACACCGTTGAAACGGGAGTTTGTTAGTAGCAAAGACTTTCATGAGTAAAAATTAAAATTCAGTGTTCTGTTAAAAAAAATTTCTAGTACTTAAAGTATAATGTAAAAATAAGCTGCACAGTGCGAATAAGCACTACACAAATCAGCGAAAAAAAATCTGATTTTTTTCGCTAGTATAAAAGATTAAAAAAATATAATGATTTGAAATACAACGCAATAAAAGCGATAGATAAGCCTCTGAGATACTGAAATTGTTAATACAAACCTTGCGTTTTTTTTATCACGCCAATGTCAAAAAATGGCAAATAAATGCCACTGAAGTTAAAGCTCTATTTATTTTTGATTCCTATAAGAAGAAAACGTTTACAAAAATATGCACTAAGTAATTGTAAAACAAGGACAAAAGAACCAATTTTTGTAGGATATAGTTTGTTCCTATTAAAGGGTAAAAAAACCACAATCACATAAAAATCAATTCATTAAATCAATAAGTTCAGTGTTCTTAAAACAACATTTAATATTTAATCATAATTTAAATATCTCGATTTTAATTTCAGATATGGAAGAGCCCGTAAGTCCGGAGGTGCCACATACCGCTCCATCGCTGCCTGAAAAGACTTTGTCTTTGCCAATCACCTTGGCTGAATACTGTACCTTATATAAGCTTGCCTGAGCGCCTAGTAAATTGATTTGGAAGCCAATTATCCTGCGGCGGGCATCTTTTGTACCTGCAAAAGTCCCGTTTTTTTCAAAAGCCGTTGCTCCCAATTTCTGAATAAACAAGCGGTATTGAATCCCCAATCCGGATGATGCCGGCTCTACTTTGAGGGAGACCCCTAAGAGCCGGTTGTTGGCAATGGCATCTTTGGTCCATTGACCTTCTTTCAAAACTACCGTAGAATCCAGATTAAAAAATGCCTGGCCGGCCATGTTGACATCTACAATTGGGTTGCTACTTGCTTGGGCATTTTGCACGGCTTTGAGCGCATTGATGCGTCCATAACCATACAGCATGCTATGGCCTTGAGCGTCATAACCTCCTCCTGTAGAATCAATGCGGTCGCAAGAATTGCGAATCATGTTTTTTACCTGACGGGCAGTCAGATCAGGATTGGCCGATAACATCAATGCAATCACCCCAGCCATCCCTGGGCAAGCACTGGAGGTGCCTCCAAAGGTTGCGGTGTAGTGGCCTTCCTTGTCGCCAACGGAGCTTTCGGCGTTGATGGCGCCGCCCATATTGTAGCCTTTATTGCCAACGCGATCAGTAGTCCAGATCCCCGGGGTAAGTGGACGGGTAGGTTCCAGGTTGGGCGCAAACACATCATCGCTGGGAAATGCACACCAAACGGCCTTGCCAAAATCACTGTACAAGCTGCGTTTGCCCCGATCATTGCAAGCGGCTACCGCGATAATGGGGGCATAAGATGCATAACCATCCAAATCCAAGCTTTCGTTGCCATTGCCCGCTGCCCACAAGATGACACAGCCTTTGCCTTTGCGTCCGGTTTTGATTGCGTAGTCAATGGCCAGACGAGCACTATCGGGCAGGGGAAAATTGATGTTGTGGATAGGATCATTGGGGTTGCTCCAATCCCCGTCGGCAGGGCCCCAACTGCAAGAGATCACATCTGCGCCATTATCGGCAGCCCAGGCGAAGGCTTTGGCTTCAGCAATGGAGCCTAGTCCTCCCGAACGAATGGGCATGAGTTTGGCTTCGGGGGCAACGCCACTGGCTTTGCCAACCCCGGCAGCAACTGCTACTCCGGCACAAGCCGTGCCGTGGTTTTCACCAAAACCTTTGGGCCGGGGGTCGTCACTGTTTTTTATAGTGTCCCGAGGTGCAACTATTTTTCCAGGCAGGTTAAATTCAGGGTGATCTATGTCAATGCCATCGTCGATCACTGCAATGGTAATTCCTTTTCCTTTAGTGATTTTCCAGGCTGCTTCAGCTTGAATATTTTGGTCAATGACGTTGCCGTTGATCTGGGTTTTGGCCAGGTGCCACTGCATCGGATGGAGGGTCTTATTGCGCTTTTCCTGCACCAATTCAGGATGGCAGTATTCCATCTCTGGCAGCTCGATCAGGGTTTCGGAAATGGCAAAAATATCCAATCCAGTCCCTTCTGGCGCTTTGGCAAAGTAGGCATTGGTGGCAAAAACCAGTTTTTCAGAAATTTCCAGATTGTGCTCCTTGATGATTTCTTCACATCGTGCAGGCAGCACTTCGTCTTTAAACTTAATGAAGAAGTTTTCGGTGTACACATAAATCACACCGGTCTTGACGTCTTTCAATACCCGACCAGCAAAGCGAATTTCTGGCTCTTTTTTGAACAGCCGGCGAATGGTATTTCTCAGGGTTTTGACCAGACTGGTTACAGGTTGCATCACTTTGTAAACCACCACGTCCGATTCGGGAAACGCAGCCACGGGCAGCATGGAGGAAGCCAAATCCCGGGATTTTTCGGAAAGATTGACGTCTTCAAGCGACTTGCCATTTTGGGTACGCACCACCACGAGGTCGGGTGCTTCAACCAATTGAATCATTTGGCCGTCGCGGCCGTTGTAGTGGATGGTATACATGGTGATTATGGTTTTAGTGGCCAGGGCACTAGTTTTCGAACACTGGTAATCCATTTTAAATTGTCTTCTCTTCAAAAAAAATCACACTTTTTTTCAAATTTCATTTAAAAACTTAGATTCTACCGTACTTTTAGCACCTGAACAAACATCGAACAACTCATGCAAAAGATTAAAGCTGCGGTAGTGGGTCTAGGCTTCATCGGGCCAGCCCACGTAGAAGCGTTGCGTCGCGTACCAACGGTAGATGTCATTGGAGCCCTGCATTTCGACCTGGAAAGCAGTCGCCAAAAGACCCAGGAATTGGGCATTGCCAAAGCTTATGGTTCATTCGAAGAAGTTATTGCCGACCCTGAAGTTCAGGTGGTGCACATTTGTACCCCCAATGCCATGCACTTCCACCAGGCCAAAGCTGCATTATTGGCGGGCAAACACGTGGTGTGCGAAAAACCATTGGCGACCACCATTGCGGAGGCAGAGGAACTGGTTGCACTGGCTGCTCAAACAGGCTTGGTCAATGCTGTGCATTTCAACATCCGCTACTACCCTATCGTGCGCCAAATGAAAGTGATGCGCGAAAAAGGCGAACTGGGCGATATCTATTCTGTGGTTGGGACTTACCTGCAAGATTGGCTGTTTAAAGACACCGATTACAACTGGCGTTTGGAGCCGGAACAATCTGGCGAAAGCCGCGCCATTGCCGACATCGGCTCGCACATCATGGACGTACTGGAATACATCACCGGCGTGCGCATCGAAGCCGTGATGGCCGATTTCAATACCGTACACAAATTCCGCAAGAAGCCACTCAAACCGGTAGAAACCTACTCCGGCAAGATGTTGACACCGGAAGACTACCAGGATGTGCCGATCAATACCGAAGACCATGCCAACGTATTGCTGCGCTTCAGCAACGGCAACCGTGGCGTGATCACCGTAAGTCAGGTATCTGCTGGACGCAAAAACCGCATCGACCTGGAGATTTCCGGCTCGGTATCTACTTTCCACTGGTGCTCTGAATCACCAAATAACCTCTGGATTGGCAACCGCGATGGTGCCAACGGCCAGTTGATGCGCGATCCTTCGCTGTTTCATGTTGAAGCGCGCAGCGTGGTTTCCTTCCCTGGTGGCCACAACGAAGGCTTTCCGGATACCTCCAAGCAACTGTTCAAGGAAGTATACCAGGCCATAGCTGCTGGAAAACAACCGGAGCATCCAACTTACCCATCTTTTGCAGATGGTTTGCGCGAGTTGATCATCTGCGAGCGCATCGTGGAAAGCAACAAGAAGCAAGCTTGGGTGACGGTTTAAGCCTGACGCAAAAAATTACTTCCCGATTTTTTAAGAGGGTTTTGAATAGGAAGTTCTCTTGAAATGAACCGTTCGACTTCCTATTCAAAACCCAAAATCGGGAAGTTAATTTTTCTGCGTTGATAAGTTTATTAATTTGAGTTTTCAGTTGCATCCCATTCTACACAGTATAGTGTGCAACTGAAAACTCAATTCCCAAAACCTGAAAAAATGTTAGACCTGGGTTTTGTCAGTGCCATTCTAGCCGAGGCGACCTTTGATGAAGTGATTGCCTACGCCGCCCACAACGGATTCAAGTGTGTGGAAATCATGTGTTGGCCCAAAAACAACAGCGATGCCCGCCGCTACGCTGGAATATCTCACATCGATGTGGATGCTTTGGACGCATCTACTGTTGCGCAAATTAAAGCAGTAACCCTCAAGTACGGCGTGTACATTTCCGGCCTGGGTTATTACCCCAATCCATTGGATGCCGATGAAGAGCAGGGCGCGTTTTACCGGGCACACCTTCAAAAAGTGATCAAAGCGGCAGCTACGTTGAGTGTTCCCGTGGTCAACACTTTCATTGGTCGGGATCCATTCAAAAACATTCCCGATAACCTGCACAAATTTGCCCAGGTTTGGCCAGAAATCATCAAAACAGCAGAAGCTTACAACATCAAAATCGGAATTGAAAACTGTCCGATGTTTTTCAGCAATGACGAATGGCCAGGGGGCAAAAACCTCGCCATCAGCCCGCTGGTTTGGGACAGGATGTTTGAACTCATTCCCAATCCGCTCTTTGGACTCAATTATGATCCATCTCACCTGGTGTGGCAAATGATGGATCCCATAAAGCCCATTTACGATTACAAAGATCGCTTGCACCATATCCACTTGAAAGACGCCAAGGTGTACCCCGAAAAGCTCAATCGGGTAGGCATCATGGCCAATCCACTGGAGTACCATTCTCCAAAATTACCCGGACTGGGTGATGTCAACTGGCGGCAGTTTTTTGCTGCATTGACCGATGTGCGCTACCGTGGCCCGGTTTGTATTGAGGTAGAAGACAAAGCATACGAAGGCTCTGCGGAGGATGTAAATACCGCCATTTTGACCAGCAGAAATTACCTGCGGCAGTTTTTGGGCTAGCCCCCATTGCTTGCATGTTTGTACAAGTTTGGCTAAATTGCGCTAAATAAGCTTTACATGGCGGCACCAGCTCAAGGCATTTTGCAAAGATTCAAGTTTTCAACTGAGGCTTACCATCAGATGGGAGATTATGGTTTATTGCCTGAAAATGTGAGAATTGAATTACTAGATGGAGAAATTGTAGAAATGAGCCCAATCAATAGTCCACACAGCGGCACAGTCAATCGTTTACAAAAAATACTAGAAAAGATGTTGGGTAAAACCCACGTCATCGCCAATCAAAATCCCCTGTACATCAGTGCCTTTTCCGAACCGGAGCCAGATCTTGCGGTTTTAAAATGGCGCGATGATTTTTACTTTGACAAACATCCTATTCCTGAAGAGGTGCTTCTTTTAATTGAAGTTGCTGATTCTTCTTTTTCAAAGGATCAGGAGATCAAAATGCCACTGTACGCCCAAGCTGGAATTCAGGAATTGTGGATCATAAATTTACAAGCGAAGAATATTGAGGTCTATTGTAAGCCGGAGGGAAAAAAATATACCCAAGTGAAGGTTTTTTACCCAGGAGACACCATGGAAGGAACGTTGATCCCATCTCTGAAATTCGATCAAATTCTTCCACGGTAAGTGGAAACTTCAGCAACTGGAACATGTCCGAATTCAATCCAACCTTTTTCCTATCGAGGGTAGCCTTGGTTGTACAGCCAGGCCAAAATCAATTGCGTGCCTTCAGCGCTGAAAAAGGCGTATGGGTTACCCAGGAAGTCATCATCAATTTGGACGAGGACGATCACTATCTGGTAGACACCAATGTAGCCCTGGTCATTCAACCCGGCCAAAACGCCTTGCGCGCATTTAGTGGCATCACTGCCAATTGGGCCAATCTGGAAGTGCCCGTGAACCTGCGGGTGGGCGATCATTATTTCAATCGGGGCAATGTGGCCATGGTGGTTCAACCCAGTCGCGATCGGATTCATGGGTTCAGCGCCTATACCGGAGCCTGGTCAAGCATCAACGTGGTCATCAACAACAATGAGGGAGATGTGGACTTGATTGAGCAGAATTTAGCACTGGTTGTGCAACCCATGCAAGACCGCATCAGCGCATTCAGCGCCTTTACAGGTGCATGGGAAGTGGTCAATGCCCCCATTGATGCAGGCCGGGACGAAACCTACCTCATCGATACCAACCTGGCCTTGATTGTGCAACCCGGCCAAAACCAAATCCGGGCTTACAGCGCAGTAACCGGCAGTTGGGCGCATTTGAATGTAAATGTTGATCCCCGCCACGGAGATGCTTACCGCATCGGCGCCAATGTGGCCTTGATTGTGCAGCCTTTTCAAAACAAAATTCGCGCATTTAGTGCCATCACGGGCAGTTGGAGTACGCTCGAAGTGCCCGTCAATCCCAGTGAGGGAGACCAATTTTTGGTATCCGGCAATGTGGCCATGGTCATTCAACCTGGACAAGACAAAATGCATGCTTTTAGTGCCATGCAAGGCAATTGGTCAACGCTTGCTGCAACGGTCAATGTAAAAGATGGAGATACCTACCTGATTGGAAAGGATGCGAGATTGGATTAATAGAAAAGAAAAAGGCAAGCACCTGTAAATCAGATACTTGCCTTGTGAGCGGAGGAAGAGGGATTCGAACCCCCGGTACCTCTCAGTACGGCAGTTTTCAAGACTGCTGCAATCAACCGCTCTGCCATTCCTCCTTTGGAACCTTGTTCAAAGCTTGAATTTTGGCCCTGAGCAACACGTTTACCGCGAAGCGAGTGCAAATATAAATGCCTTTGTGAAAAAAGGAAACCCTTCGGCTGTTTTTATTTTTTCTGAAAGGATTTCAGTCCAAATAAACAGCATATTTCAGTACGTGAATCAGGAAAAATCTGGAAAGCAATCAAGCGTTTTGATATACCCTCCATTCGATAGGTTTAATGGAGACTCCAGCAGTTTTCAACAAACGCAACACGCCGTTTTGACCACCCAGGTGGGCGGCCCCAATTGCACAAAAAACGGAATTGGTCTTGATCATTTCCAGCAAACGCTTGGCCATAAACAAATTGCGATCATAGAGCAGAATTTTGCGGGATCCACCCACGTGTTTTTTGGCCGTTTTGTACAATGACTGAAGGTCACCGGAAGCATAGATTTCCACCATTTTAAACAAATCCCTTCGCTCTTTGCTGATGTGCTTCCCGAGGTACAACAGGTCTTTGATTTGGTCTTCGAGAGAAATTTTATGCAGCACGGCAATTTGTTGCTCGATGGATTCCAGACCAACTGTTTCCTTTTCAAATCTTAGTGCGTAATTCCAGAGAAACCGATCCAGGGCATAAGGTTGATCCTGTGGCAACAAATTTTCATGAACAAGGTTGACCAACAAAAGAGGCAAAAACCGGTCGTACAATACGATGTCTTGTCCGCAGGCTTTGCGAATAATGGCGCGAAGTTTTTCGTATTTTTTAGGTGGAAGGATGCTGGAAAGCGTTTGGAAGTTGGGCAGCAATGCTTGCTGGATAAAATCTGTGCCGCCCATATCGTTTAAGTCGATTTCGGCAGCAAAAACGTTGGTTTTTTCAATCAGGGCACAATAGTCATTGATTTGAAAAAAAGCCTCGTCGCACTTTGCATGAATGGTTCCCAACAAGTAGGATGCTGAACCGTGATCTTCCAATTCCAATTGCCACAACAAAGTCCGCTTTTTTTTCTTCATAATCCAGTATAATCTCCTGCCACAGTGATGACTGTGAAAAAGTAAAACGCAGAAAATGTGTTTGTATAAATATGTTAAGCCGCTGAGCATCATCCGATGTTCAGCGGCTAAGATACAAAAAAGATGATCAGGCTTGTTTTTTCTGGCTGGAAATGCCCTTTATCAATCGTATTTGTAGGGTAAAACCTTGGAATCTTTTACTGTAGACAAAGTCATGAGGGTCTTAAGCCGTTCAATTTCTTCGATCTGTGAAAGGGTTTTAAACAACAATTGCTCGTAGGTTGGAATGTCCCGACATACGATTTTGATGAGGAAGTCTGCCTCACCTGTAATGATGTAACATTCTACAATTTCCTCGATCTGCCTGATCTTGTCCAGGAAACTGTTGAGTGCATTTTCTTTCTGCCAAGCCAAAGAAACCAGTACGAAAGTTTTTACATTCAAGCCAATCGTTTGGGGATTTACTTTGGCGTGGTAACTTTCAATTATTTCACTAGATTCTAGTTTCTTAACTCGTTCGAGCGTAGGAGCAGGTGAAAGACCAATTTTTTTGGAAAGATCAAGGTTGGTGATCTTAGAATTATCCTGAAGGATTCTTAGAATTTTCAGGTCAATTTTATCCAATTTTTCCGACATGGGTACCGTAAGTTAACTGAACGATGTAGATTAGAACGCAAGATAGGGATATAAACATAATTTTACAAACGTACTTTCAAATTTTGCCTAATTTTATTTTAAAAACATTTAAATTTCAATAAAATGAACCCGTTAATTTTGAAAAAATAGTCGCCACAGTTAAAAAATAATTACAGGGTGAAAAACAATGCCAATTGCAAAAAATATATTTTGGTTTTTGGCACCTAAACCGTACAAATGTCTTTGCACGGTTTAGGTGTACGTTTCTGTTCCTTATGGCCAAATGCCCAACGACATATAATCGTTGCTGATTTTGTTGATGGCATTCACCAGGGCAGCAGTACGCAAATCCTCTATTTTGTTGTGCGCTACCATCACATTGCGAATTTGGTGATAAGCAGTGATCATGGTTTCTTCGAGACCTGAGCGAACCAAATCTATCTCGTCTGCTCCTCGTGCTATCACGTTCATTTCTTCAGTGGTCACATCTCTTCCAGTCATGCGTTCAACCAGGTGCACCATATCAGACATCCGCCCTTGGTTGAACCGTTTGTCCATCCGGCCAAAACGCATATGCGATAAGTTTTTCAACCACTCAAAATAAGAAACGGTTACCCCACCAGCGTTGAGGTACAAGTCTGGTATGAGCAATTTTCCTGCGGCCAAAAGGATCTCTTCGGCATCGGCGGCGACCGGGCCGTTGGCGGCTTCGGCGATGATTTTTGCCTTGATTCGGGCAGCATTGTTGATGGTGATCACGCTTTCCAGAGCTGCAGGAATCAATACATCACATTCAAATTCAAGGGCAATTTCACGCTGGGCTTTCTCCCAGCTCTGTGCGCCAGGATAATTGAGCAAACTGCCATTTTCCTTGCGGAACTTGATCAGGTCGTGAATGTCTATGCCCTCTGGATTGAAAATAGCTCCTTCCATTTCCCCTACCCCAACCAGGATCATTCCGCCTTCGTCCTGACAAATAGAACCCGAATAAGAGCCAACGTTTCCCAAACCCTGCAAAACAAAAGTTTTACCTGTGGTACCCGCGCTCAATCCAAGCTTTTTCATGTCTTCCGGAATATTACAGGCTTCCCGAATACCATAATATACACCTCTACCTGTTGCTTCTTCGCGGCCACGAATGCCATTTTGGGTAACTGGTTTGCCGGTTACACAACCCGCAGCATCGATTTCCTCCCCTTTGAAGGCGCGGTAAGTATCATAAATCCAGGCCATTTCCCGAGATCCGGTTCCGTAATCTGGCGCAGGTACATCTACCGCGGGACCAATCAGGTTGCGCTTGATCAGTTCTGCGGTGTAGCGCCGGGTTATCTTTTCAAGCTCTTCGGGGGTATATTCCCAGGGATTGATTTTTACGCCGCCTTTTGCACCGCCAAACGGTACATCCACGATGGCGCATTTGTACGACATCAAGGAAGCAAGTGCCATAACTTCCTCCTGATTCACGTGGTTGCTGAAGCGAATCCCGCCCTTGGTTGGCGTGCGGTGGTGGCTGTGTTGTACGCGATACGCTTCAATCACTTTCACTTCATCGCGCAATTTTACCGGAAAATTCATCCGGTAAACCGCGTTGCAGACCTTAATTTGTTCCAACAAGCCTTGAGGCAATCCGGTGTGTGGTGCCGCCCGGTCGAAGTAATATTCTACGCTTTCGTAGAATCCGCCTTTTTTACTCATTTTGTTTAATTTGGTTTTCCAATTTGGTTAGTTTTCGGTCCAGGTATATTAAGAAAAGGACTATGCCGATAAAGATGATCAGGATCACCGCAACCACCACATAAATATGGCCAATGCTGCGCAAAAAATCTCCGCTTGCAGCCTGCTGTGCAAAAGCCATTTGTTGAATAAGTAGCGTCAATAATCCAACAAGTAAAAGGCGATTCCAGGTCATGAGTTTTTATTTTTTTTGGATAAATGTTTGAATTTGGTGCGAGATTAAGGAGCGATAAAAAATAAGTGTTCCATTTTGCCCCACTACTAAGCATCCAGCAGTTTGCTTTGCAGTTTTTCTATCCGGTACGCAATTGCTGCAATCCAAAATCCCAACAGCGTCCAGCCAATCCCGGCAGGATAAAACACCATACGCATGGTGTTGTCCAGGTCATCTTTGCCAAAGGCAGGATTGCCGCCGTTGCCCGGATGCAAACTGTCTGTCAATCGGGGGATCACAAAGATCAGTGGGATGAGTGCCGCAAAAGCAAAGATGTTGTACACCGCAGACAAACGGGCTTTTTTCTCCTCGTCCTGAAATGCCCCACGCAAGATGAAATACGCTGCATAAATCAACAAGGCCACTGCGGTCATGTTTTGTTTGACGTCCCAGCTCCAATAGGCGCCCCAGGTATACTTGGCCCAGATGGCTCCGGTAATCAGTCCTAGAATCCCAAAAGCAAACCCAGCACGGTTCAAGGCCAGGGTTCTGTGGTCTGCATCTGCGTCGAAGGTGCGCAAATAGCGGACACTGAACCCAACCGAGAAGAGGAACAAAAAGAGCATGGCAAACCACAACGGCACGTGATAGTATTGATTGCGAATGGTTTCGTACAAGACCGATCGGTAAGGAAAGGTAAGACCCGAGTTGACGTTAAGATGGATAATTTTGTCAACAGACCACAGATCCAATCCCTCCTGAAAATTCACCGAGTCCTGGGTCAGGGCAATGCCTTCAGGGAGTACGATTGCGCCATCTACCGGACTGTCCAAAATCAAGGAACAAACATCGTCTTTGGATTCAGACGGCAGGTATTCTGGCAATTTAAAGGCGAGTTTAAGCGTACGGTCATTGATGACCTGAATCGAGCTCGCCTTCAGCACCCGTTCGTCTTTGGCATTCTCTCCACTGAGTTTCAGCCAGGCGTTCAGGTCGTTTTTGGCCTTCGAGTACATGGAGTTGTACCCGGTTACGGTCATTTCTACTTCCGAACCTGCCTTGAAGGCGCGAGGTGACACTTCGGCAATACCCGGCTTGAGCGGCACCAAAAGGCCCGCAACAAAGGTATAGACGAGTAACAATACTGCTAATATTTTCCACCAGCTTTGCCGTATCATAGTTGTTGTGTTTTCAAATTTTTAATCTTTCCACAAAAATGGATAAAGTACCAGGGCCAGTCCAGCCAACATCAAATCAATAGCAATCAAAATGCCAATGTCCTGAATGGCACTCGTATCTTCGAGCACTCCGGTAGCACTTACCGAAAGTTTGATCAAGGTCATCAAAATAGGGATTACCAAAGGGAAGCTAAGAATAGCCAAAAGGGTAGAATTATTGTCCGCTTTGGAAGAAATTGCAGCCACAAAGGTAAACAATATCGAAAAACCTACACTGCCCAAAAATAGCGCCAAAAGGAATCCGCTAAATTCATTGATTTGGTTGCCTACCATAAATGCCAAGGCTCCCCAAGTAAGCAAACTCAGCAAAAACAAAAGGGTGATGTTGTACACCATCTTGGATACAATCACCGCGGTAGGATTCAGGAGGGTGTAATAATAAAGCTGCCGATTTCCATTCTCCTGGACAAAACTTTTGACAATGGCATTCACCGAGGCAAAAAGCAGGATGATCCAGAATAGCGTGATCCAGAGCATCGGATTGGTAACGCCTTGGAAAAAAGCCGAATAAACAATAAATACAGTGGACAACACATACAGCAGAATTCCACTTATTGCGTACCCCATTCTCAACTCCAGGACAAGTTCCTTGCGCAGCAAGATGCCGATTTGCGAAAAAAAGTTCATAGCTGCAAATTTACGAACGTGTTGGAAATAAGTGATACATTTGTTGGCTTCTTTTGTACTTGACTTTTACCCTAAATCGAAATATCAGAAGCATGCCCGTTTTTTCTGCCATATTCCTTTCATTATTGCTGATGTTTCCTGCCCGCGTTTTGCCGGAGTCGGATTACCTCAGTGTCGTACCGCTCAAAGGAGACGGTATATTATCCCTATTGCGCCGTTACGAGTTGGATAAATACCCCTGCAATCTCGACAAATTTTGTGCGCTGAATAAAATAACGCTCAAAAATAATTTGATCAAAGGGAAAAAGTATTTTTTACCCATCCAGCTCAGAACCTATGATGGGCAGAAAATCCGCACTTCTCTTGGCATCAAAGATTACGATGTTGCCCTAAGCATTCAAG
Organism: Haliscomenobacter sp.; assembly: GCF_040403615.1. Classification (NCBI taxonomy): domain Bacteria; kingdom Pseudomonadati; phylum Bacteroidota; class Saprospiria; order Saprospirales; family Haliscomenobacteraceae; genus Haliscomenobacter; species Haliscomenobacter sp. Next base: position 22,034 of record NZ_JBBAKG010000085.1, read on the forward strand.
TGTACAATGAAGTGATGCTGGCCAAGGGCCTAAAAGTTGCATCCTTCAAAAAAGATAAAATTATTTGGGTGCCTCATCATGCCACCAACTGCCCCACCCCCAAAACTACCGTGGCCATCAACCAAGCTGGGAAATCCCCCATTTCTGAAAATGAACGGGTAAATCCTGAATTTCAAAAATCCAGCAATCCCGGGAAACGAAAATTCCCCATTTTTGGCGAAACCTTTTCTTACACACCATTACTAAGCAACCGGCTCAGCGGTCGGATTTTTTACATTGACGCAGGCCACGGTGGCATCGATCCCGGCGCCATTGGTCGGTATGGAGGTTTTGATTTGTGCGAAGATGAATATGCTTATGACATCTCCCTCCGCTTGTGTCGCAAACTGATTGAGCACGGCGCTACCACTTACATGATCACTCGCGACCCCAATGATGGAATCCGCGGAGGGCTCATTCTCAAATGTGACAAAGACGAAGAAGTATGGGGCGGGCAAGCCATTACTGCCGCTGGACAGGCCACTCGCTTGTACCAGCGTTCCAATATCATCAATCAGTTGTACGCCCAAAATCGCAAGGCCGGCATTACTCAGCAGGTTGCGATCAGCATCCATGTGGATTCCCGCGCCCGCAGACAACAAGTAGATTTGTTTTTGTACTACCAGCGCAGCAATGAGGAGAGCAAAAAACTGGCCCAAACCCTGCACAATTCCATCAAGGGCAAATACCAGGTTTACCGCAAAAACGGTCAGTACAAGGGCTCGGTTACCACCCGCGACTTGCACATGCTGCGGGAAGTAAAACCAACTGCGATTTTTATGGAATTGGGCAACATCCGCCATCCACTTGATCAACAACGGATTGTACTGGAAAGCAACCGCGAAGCCTTGGCCAAATGGCTGTTTGAAGGCTTAGCCGGGAAATAAACAAGGCGCTTTTATTGCTTTTCGGCACTGATCACTTTTGCCGCCATCTTGCGACACTCCTCTGCCAAATTTGTCCAGATAACTGTTGACCAAACCGCTTGTACATTCCATTGCTGTTGCAAGCGGGTTTGTTGTTGATACTCCCAGGCAAAATCACAGGTTGGCGTGTTTGACAAAAATCCATCGGCTACAAAAACAGTACCCCGGTTGCCTACATGGAGTGGTTGAAGCGCCAAAGGGAGATTCAATTCTTCAATTGTACAAGGACGCGTCCACCTGGATGGCGCAAAATAAGGGCGAATTTCCTGGTGAAATGCACTCCAGAACATACTTTCTGGGTTAATTTCCGCTGAATCAATCGGAAGAGATGTTGCATTATTGGCGCTTTCTTCTGATTTTTTGGCTACCACCATTAATTTATGGCCACATGATTTCAGGGATTGAATCTGCGATTGTGTCCAAGTTTCGTCTTCAAAAACGATGATCCAGTCAAAAATCTGGGTGGGAATGCCTTGGCTTACTTCTTGAAGAGCTGTTTGTTGGACCAAAAGCAGCGGGTAATATTCGGATAAGGCCTCCAATTGCGTGGTGATGGTCAAGTCTTTTTGCTGATTTTTTTGTCCAAACCGAGGTTTGCTCTTTCTCACTTTTTGCTGCAATTGCGTCCATCGTCCCTGCCAGATTTTAGCAAGCTGTGCAGGTACCAGATTTGTAAAGGATTGCCAATGCTGGTAATAGTCCTCCAGGGGCAATGGCGCAGCAGGAAGATCCATGGTTTTGGCTTTGAGGATGACTTGTTGCAAATACCAGAATTGAAAAACCAGTTTCCAGTCTTTTTCCTTCACTTTTGCCAGGGCTTTGATCAAATTCTGAGATAAGTCATCTTGGATCAACCAAAATTGCTGCCAGGCATAAAATTGGGCAAAGTCAGGCAAATTGCTTTGCAAATGCTCCAAATCATGCTGGAGTTCACCAAGCATTTGCTTTCTTTTAAACAAAGTCAGCATTTTATGTGCAACCGAATTTGACAGCAATGAGGTGGCATTCAGTTCGGTCAACAAATCCTCCATGGCTTCTTCCAGGGAAGCCAACTGATTGTTTTGTCCCAGCTCAGGTAAAGCGGTATTGCTGTTCAAGCGCAACAATTCTTCCTGAATGAATTGCTCTTGGTCAAAGTGCCAGGCTTTTAATGCGGCTTCAAAATGGGTCAATGCAGCGGATATTGCGGACAGGGTAATGCCTTTTTCTGCTCCTGGCCAGCTGAATGGAAACCAGTTGAGTTTGTCAAAATTGAATCTGATGCCCTGGAAATCGGTAATGATTTTCTGGAAATATTTTGTCGCTGTTTTCCCTTCTGCTGAAAACCAGCCTAACTTTCCCGATTTTGTTTCGGCAAAACGTACACCATAAGTTTTTGTCACTTCCCCTATTTGTTCAAGTAAGGCATGCGTTTGATTAAATAAGGCTTGGGTATGCTGGTTCAAATGCTGTCGGAGCAGATGCTCGTATTCTTCCATTTTGGCACCGTATCGATGTGCCATCGAACCTATCCGCAATGAATACGCTTATAATTTATCCCTTGAAAATTGAGCCGCTGTTTCTACATTTTTCTGTTGAAAAACATGGGGATGCAAGCCGTTTAACGGGTGATTAAAAACGGAAGCACCGAAGTACCGGGATTGCGCTTCTTCAAGCAGTTGAGAAAGTGCGCCGAACTCATTTAAGGTAAAGGAAAACCCCTCTGCCCCTATCGTCAAATTTAAGCGCTCTTTACCTGCGTTTGCTTTCAGGGTCAAAAAATGACCAATTGTTTCGCTCCAATTCCAATGGCCAAAGATCGGTTTGCGTACACTTTGATAAGCTAAAGACAAGCGCTGATGCGTTCGTTCAAGCTTCTCAAGGTTGAGTTCAAACGCTTTGGATGCTGTGATTTTTGGAGAAATATAAGCAGCTGTTTTCTCTTCCAATAGTTTGGTGAAGTGGTTGCCAGACCATTCTTCTGCACGCAACAAATTCAAATAGGGCGTTAAATGGCCGGTTTCCAGTTGAAACCGTAAAGTTTGCAGAAGAGATAAATCATTGGCAAGCACCAGGCTTTTTTCGCCATTCAACAAAGCGCTACTCAAAATTTGTTGCACAAAAAGCAATTGCTCCTGCTGATTGGCCAAAGTTATTTCAGAGATCTGCTGGTCTAAGGCCATCTGCCAAGCCTGGGCATGTTTGGGGTCTAATTCAAAAATAGTGGGTCTCCAATTCATTGCAGTACAAATTTGCAGCTTTTCAAAGGTTTAGAGCAGGATTTGATGTTTCGGTTAGAAGGCCAAATATAACCAATTGGGGTTGAAGAAAAGTGATTGGCCTTTTCACCTGTTTTGACTCAAATAAATAATTTTGAGGAGAAATCAAATTTCAGTTTATTTTTTTCCTTAGATTTATCCCCACTTTACGCTATATTTTAGTCTGTTCACCAAGGATTTGTTTTGTTTCCGTTCCCGAGGCATTGTACCATCTTTCAAAAAGCTGAACAAAAAAACAATTCGGCATGATTCCCAGTATTGCAGTCATCTTAACCGACCCCAACCAGCGCATCATTTGGGTGAATGAAGACTTCACTGCCATTACTGGCTACAGCTTGGGTGAGGCCATTGGCCGCGTACCCGGAAAGATATTGCAAGGCCCAAAAACAGACCAAGCCGCCAGAGACCGCATTCGGAAAGCGATTCAATCCAGAATTCCCTACAAAGATCAATTGATCAATTACCATAAAAATGGAAAACCATATACCTGCAAATTGGTGATCCATCCTATTTTCAATAAAAACCAGGAGCTGACCAATTTCATTGCCTTTGAAGTAAATGGAGACATCACCTTGGATGAATCTTTTATTCCGCTGCTGAATTTGAGCGATAAATACAAATCCAGTAGTTTACATGGCATTTATGAAATCAAGCTTTACAATCAGTTAAAAAAGTTAATCGAATTCGAAAAGCTCTACCTTTGTTCCGATCTTACCCTTAAAAAGGTAGCCGATTCGCTGAACACGAATACCAAATACCTCTCTCAGGTTGTCAATCATCAAGCGGGATACAACTTTCAGCAATTCATCAATTTTTACCGTGTTGAAGAAGCCAAACACAAAATTGTCAAGGACTCGTTGAGCAACCTAACCCTTTATGGCATTGCGCTGCAGTGTGGTTTCAAAAACAAATCTACCTTTTACAAAGTCTTCAAAGAAGTGACTGGTTTTACGCCCAAGGACTACGTGCGAAAACACCGCTAACCTTTTCAAAGCATTGTTTTATTGTTGCTTGCCATTTTTGTAAAGGTACTCTTCAATTACATTTCCTTTTTCATCATAATACCGAAAAGATCCGTTCAACTGACCATCCTTATAATTGATTTCTTTTTGGACAGCTCCGTTGCGGTTGAACTCTTTGTACGCTCCATCCAACACACCATCCTTGTATTCGGATTGCTGAATCATATTTCCATCCTGAAATTTCACCAATTTACCATGCAGCTTGTTGTTGAGGTAATTGGCTCGCACCACCATTCGGCCAAATCCATCAAATTCAAAGTAAGGACCATTGTACAGCCCTTTGACATAGCTCATGATTTTTGCAGGGTAGCCTCCGTCGCCTTGGTAAATGACCCAAATCCCCGTTTTCATTCCCTTGGAATCGGTTAGTCCTCCCTCTGCAATCTCTCCTTCCAGGTTGTTTTTCTTTGCAATTTGGTAGTCTGACCCAGGAATCGGAGTCATGGTAAACAGATTTCCAGCTGCGATTGCGTCTAATGCTGCTGCTTGCTTGGTTTTATTATCGGGCGTACAAGCAAATCCAATGCTCAACAGCGTCAGGTATAAGTACAGATGTCTCATTTTTTTGATTTTTTTGTGACAAAGAAAAGTTTTTATCTTAAAATCACCAATTTTCTCGAAAACTCTTGCGATTACGAATTACGCGGCAATATAAATTTTAAATTATAATCTACTGTAAACTAAATATTTAAAAAACGACCATCTCATAATTTTAAAAAAAATAAAAAAAAAGCCCTTTAGATTAGTCTAGTTAGGTTTGGTTCAATATTTTTGTCTGAGATTACTAGGAATTATTGTTTGTTGTTAGTCTGCTCATGTCAAACCGAAACCTCCCTCCCCTCCGTTCGGGATACACAGGTTTCAGCGTTCTGCCCCTGCTATTCGATGCTGTTTACCAGTATTGATTGGAATTGCAAAAAGATGTAGTGCATTAAAGTGCACTGAACGTTGAACTCTTGTATAAAGCTTAATAACCAATTTATCTTAATCATTCTCTTATGAAAAATTCGACCTTTACTAGCTGGATGACCAAAACTGCAAGCGCGTGCTTGATGGTTTTGGCTACACTGGTTTTTGGTTCTAACCTAACTGCACAGTCAACCAATTGCGGTTGTTACAATGTGACAGTTTCTTTGGATGCCAATTGCCAATTCCTTCTTACCCGTAACCTCGTATCCGACGGATCTTGCCCCGGAGCATACGTACGCGTTATGGACAACAACCAAACCAACGGTGCAGTTATCGACTGTCCTGGTGTTTGGACTTATGGCTTGTTTACAAGCGACTCTCCCAACGCAACCGTAATTTGCTGGGGTAAAGTAACCGCTGAAGACAAAACTGCACCTGCGCTGGTTTGTGCTCCTCGTGACTTTACTTTGGATTGCTACGATGTGAACTACGTGTTGAACAATCGTTTGACGATTGGTAACGTAGGTGCAACCAGCTCTCCACGTCCTGCTGCAACTGGTAGCCAGACCATCAACAACGCTGAAGGTGTTGCTGGAACTGGTGACAATTGCCAATTGGGCTTGATCCCTCCAGGTTTGACTTCTGACGTGATCAAAAACCTGGGTTATGCTTACTTCAAAGACAACTGCTTCAACTGCGGTTGCCGGGTAACCCTGAAGTGGAGCGACAAAGTGGTCTTCTACTCTTGTGAAGACCTGAAGAAAAACGGTGGAATCTATGCAACCATCTCTCGCGAGTGGGTAGCTACCGATTGCAACGGCATGCGTTCTGACTACACGCAGCGCATTAACTTCACTCGTCCATCAATCAGCTTGACGGCTGGTGCGA
>NZ_JBBAKG010000086.1:0-26733 GCF_040403615.1 Haliscomenobacter sp.
AGGAAGTCGAACGGTTCATTTCAAGTGAGCTTTCTATTCAAAAGCCTCTCAAAAAATCGGGAATTAATTTTTTGCGTCATATTAAAATTCAAACACCGGATAAGTCCAGGTCAGACCATCCGGTGTTTGTATGTATTGCTATGGGAATTACTGTTAGTTCACATTGCCCATCCACTTCTTCAGGATGGGGTTGAAAACGATGAACAATACCCCGGAAACAAACGCGAAGATGACTACCGACATAAAAAGCCCTGGCATTTGACTTGGATTTTTTACATCAACCCCTCCGGCAAACAAACCTGCAATCAGGTTGCCGAGGGATGCCCCAACAAACCAGATGCCCATCATCTGACCAACATAGCGTTTGGGAGAAAGCTTGGTCGTTGCACTCAATCCGACAGGACTCAAGGTCAATTCTCCGATGGAGTGTAAGAAAAAGGTAAACCACAGCCAGCCCATTCCTACTTTGGTACCTGTAGCGGCAATCTGTGCGGCAAAATACATGACCACAAAGCCCAGACCCATCAAGATAATCCCGATACCAAATTTGATGGGGGTATTGGGATTAAGGTTTTTGGCGGCCAACTTGACCCAGATCCAGCCTACAATTGGCGCAAACAAAATGATCACCAGGGAGTTGGCGGTTTGCAACATCCCGGCCGGCATTTCCCAGGTACCTACCATTCGATTGGTGAAATCCTGGGCGAAAAGATTCAACGAAGAGCCTGCTTGTTCAAAGCCCGACCAAAATAGTGCAGCACCAACAAAAAGAAAGAAAATGACCAGCACTTTTTTCAATTCATCGGGGTCTAATCCTCCTGCTACGATGATGTACAAAAAGTAAAACAAAGTAATAACTACGATGACAACCCCTACAGCTTGGGCAATGCCTGTTGCTGTAGTCAGATCAATGACATGTGTATATTGCAAGATCACCAAAAATACCACCAAAGCGAGGGCTAAAATTCCCGCTAAGGACGAATTGGCTTTGCGCAATCCTTTCTTTTCCTTGGTTTCTTCCTTGAGCTTGGGGGTTAAGCCCAGGTCATTTAAGCTGCCTTGGGTCAATCTGAATTGAATCAGTCCTATAAACATCCCAATCGCAGCAGCGCCAAAGCCCCAGTGCCAGTTGTAGGTCGCAAGAATTGGAACTGCAATCTGTCCAAAAAATGAACCTAGATTGATGCCCATATAAAAGATGGAAAATCCTTGATCCCGACGTGCACCTCCTTCGGGGTAAAGATCGCCAACAATACTGCTGATGTTGGGCTTGAGTAAACCCGTTCCAGAGGCAACAAATACCAATCCCAGCACAAAAATGCCCGGACTGCCCGGTATGGCCAGAATAAGGTGGCCAATCATAATCAGGATGCCTCCGTACCAAATGGCTTTGCGCTGTCCCAAAATATTGTCGGCAAGCCAACCTCCAGGCAAAGTCAAAAGATAGACGCCTGCTGTATACAAACCATAAATCGCACCCGCATTTTGGGGATCTATCCCCAAGCCCTTGTCGGCAATTGTGGCGGTCATAAACAGAATCAAAATGGCACGCATTCCATAGTAAGAAAAACGCTCCCACATTTCGGTAAAAAATAGGGTGGACAAACCCGCGGGGTGTCCAAAAAATCCTTTGTTCATACGTTAACCCGTAAAATGTCAGTAAATTTTTTGCATAAAGATGCTACTGCTCAACAGACAGTAGACCTGCTGCTAAAGATAGGAATATTCAAGTATTTACCTCAAGAAATGCCTGAAATCACCCATTTTGTCGGCAGATGCCCTGGAATTGGCCTTTGGACTGGTTTCAGAAATACCTTTAAGAAGTCAAGGTGGGGACAAAACGGGGGAAATTCGCAGGGTTCATTGGCTTTTGACCCAAAAATAGTTGAATTTTGACCAGAATTAAAGACCATCATATGCGCCCTTTCCTTATTTCGCTTTTGTTCGCTTTTGCTTTTTTTGCTTGTGAAGAAATTCCGCCCGTAATTACGCCGCTTGAACCCGGCAACAACTCGGGCAATGTCAAGCGTCGGGTGTTAATTGAAGAGTTTACAGGCGTGCGTTGCGTGAATTGCCCAGCAGGTACCGTTGAAATACTCAATCTGCGGGAATTGTACAAAGACCAATTGATTTCGGTAGGCATTCATGCCGGGTCATTCTCCCCACCTTATCCCGATAGCAAGTATGATTTTCGTACCCCTGAAGGAGACGGCATCATCAATTTATTGGTTAAACCCCTGGGTTATCCTTCAGCAGTGGTTAACCGGAAATTATTCGATGGAGAGTTTTTCTTGCAGCTTGGGCGCTCGCAATGGCCAGGTTTTATCGCCCAGGAATTGGCCATTCCTCCTGTAGTAGAGGTATCTCTAAGTACAACCTACAACGCCATTACCCGAGGGTTACAGGTCAATGTGGAGGTTGAATCTTTGCAAAGCTTGCCACAAGAAGACATTCGACTCAGTGTGATGCTCACCGAAGACAATATTGTAGATGCTCAACTCACGCCTGACGGCAAAACCAGCACTTATTCCCATCGGCATAATCTGCGAGACATGCTCACCCCTTTTGATGGAGAACCGATTGGTACAGACTTGAAAAGCAAAAAGAAAGCAACGCGTACTTATCCTTTTTTTATACCTGCTGCCTGGATTGAAAAAAATTGCAGTGTGGTGGCTTTTGCCCATTTGGGAGGGAGCAAACTGGACATTTTGCAGGTAAGTGAAGTAAAAGTGATCAAATAGATCATTTTACTTTTGGCTATAAAAAAATCGTGACCAGCACTGAAGCACTGATCACGATTTTTTTGTAACAAAATATTTTTTGCGATTACGCGCCTACTTCAGCGTGTTCCGCAATTTTATCACCTGTAAGGATCAAGTCGTCTACCAGAATCCGGCCACAGTGTTCGCAAGCGATGATTTTCTTGCGCATGGAAATTTCCAATTGCACTTGGGGTGGGATTTTGTTGAAGCAGCCACCACAAGAATCGCGTTGAACCGTAACCACGGCCAAGCCGTTGCGGTAAGAGGAACGGATTTTATCGTAAGCTTTGATCAGGCGCTCTTCGATGTGCTCCCGGGCTGCATTTGATTCGGAGCGCAGGGCATTCTCTTCGTGCTCAGTTTTTGAGATGATCTCGTTGAGCTCGACTTGTTTGGCTTCCAGATCAGTTTTCTTCTTGTTCAGGCGCTCTTCCGTATTGGCCTGGCTTTCTTCCTGCTTGGCAATGTCCATTTTGGACTGCTTGATGCGTTTTTCATCCAATTGGATATCAAGGTCTTGCATCTCCAATTCCTTGGTCAGCGCCTCGTATTCCCGGTTGTTCTTTACGTTATCGAGTTGCGTCTTGTATTTGATCTTCAAAGCTTCCGCTTCCTTGATATTGGCAACGTAGCGGGACATTGTGGTTTGTAGTTCTTTAACGCTGTTTACCGTCTTTTCAAGGCGGGTTTCCAAACCAACGATATCATCCTCCAAGTCACTTACTTCCATGGGCAGTTCGCCCTTCAACACCTCAATTTCACCAATTTGAGCGTCGATGAGTTGGAGCTGATAAAGCGTTTTTAGCTTTTCTGCTACAGTAATTTCGTTAGCCATGTTTGGTTGTTGTTAAAAATAATGAACGGGATTGGTATTCACGCTCGTACAATAGGGCGCAAAGTTACTATATTTTTTTGAAATAATCTCGTACAATAAATCGATGGTAAATTGCTCACTTTCATAATGTCCAATATCAGCAATGACAATTTGGCCATCGGCGTCAAAAAACTCGTGGTATTTGTAGTCGGCAGTTACAAAAAAATCTGCACCAGCAGCAATCGCTCGGGGCAATAAAAAGCCACCAGCACCACCGCATACAGCGATGGATTGGATCATCCGACCACGCAAGGGTGTATGTTTGATGCAGCCCACTTTCATCGTATCTTTCAACAGTTGCAAAAAGTCGTACTCGGTCATGGATACAGGTAATGCGCCAATCACTCCTGAACCTACTTCGGGGTCAGGCGCGGGCAAACCGTTTTTGAGCAATGGCTTTTGTGCCAGGATGCGGGTATTTTCCAGCCCCAGTTTTTCGGCAATTTTTCCATTGACGCCGTTGCGGAGTACATTGTCCAGGTTGGTATGAATGGCGTAAAGTGCCACCCCTTCCCGAATGGCCTTGATCACCACCCGCTCTACGTAATTGCGGCCAGTCAATCGTTTCAAACCCCTGAAAATAATGGGATGGTGCGATACAACCAGATTGCAGCCTTTGGCTACTGCTTCGTCAATAACACCTTCGGTTGCGTCAAGGGAAATCATCACCCCGGTAATCTCAGTCTGCGGATCTCCAACCAATAACCCAGAATTGTCGTAGTCTTCCTGGTAATGGGAAGGTGCGATGGTTTCGAGGTAGGTGGTGAGTTCATGGATGGTTGGATGCATAATCAGAGCGAATTCTCGTATGTACTAAGTTCACTAAAATTGCCAAAAAGAACAATACCTTCTGAAGAACAAGCATCTTTGAAATCTGGATCATGGCTTGCCAAAAATTTAATCTCATAGGTTTTGCAAATTGATAAAATGAGCGCGTCGTTAGGTAAAAGATTGTAAGCCTCCATAAGTTTAATGCTCAAAGCACCCATTGTAGGATGATCTTGAAGCCATTCGAACTGCTTTAAAAAAAAAGTAGGATCTTTAATAGCAATAACACTCTTTACTCCATTTGACATTTTGATGCTTAATGGAGATTTCCCTCCAAAAACGCCCAAATGATGGAATAGGTATTCGCTAACTACAATCTGACTGATACAGGGAAACCATAAAGAATTACCAACAATATTTTCAAAAAAATCAATGTGGTTGCCTTTACGATATTCAATAAGAGTTGAACTATCAAGGAAAATTTTATTGTTCATAAACATCGTACTTCGAGATGTTTAAATCAGGATACGGTGCATCCCCTTTGAACTGTCTGAAGAGTTGTAAACGCTTATTTTCTAACGAAGGATGTTCATTAGCCTCAGAGATAGAGTTGATAGGCTCTGCTTCCTTTTGTTGCAAAAACATAAGGTATTCAAGATAGGTCTCAACTTGATCAAGGTATTTTTGATCAAGTTGAAGTAACATTCTTTCAATGGTATTAAAGTGGGCTGACATTGAATCTCCGTTTTTACAAATTTAAGGGTTTTCTGCTCAAAAAACAAACGCTTTTCAAGCCATACCATGTAAATGATGAATGAAAAATAATTATATTCATCCATCATTTACACGATAGATTCCCATATTATTTACCCGGCCTCTTGTACCGAATCGGTGCCGCTGGCTCCGGTTTCAAAACAACACCTTTGGTCTTCATCAGGTTCAAAGCTTCTTGTACGGCGCGCTCCAATTGGGGGTCGTTGCCTTTCACCACCGAGGCAGGCGCTTGCTCTACCTGAATATCTGGTGGGATGCCTTCTCCTTCAATTGCCCATTTGCCATCGGCATCATAGAATCCACCGCGAGGAGCAACCATGCGCCCACCGTCGATAAATCCTGGCGTATCGGCGGTATGCACCAAGCCACCCCAGGTACGTGTACCCACAAGTGGTCCCAGGTTCATTTGCTTGAACAAGTAGGGGAGGAGGTCTCCACCCGAACCTGCTCTTTCGTTGATGATCATCACCTTTGGCCCCCAGATGCCCGCTTGCGGCTGGGTAAATGGGCGATGGCCTTCCACCCGACTGTTGAAATACCCCAGCAATTGCCGGCCCATGATGTCTACCATGTAGTCTGCTGCCGAGCCACCGCCGTTGTTGCGCTCATCAATTACTGCCCCTTTTTTGTCTTGCTGCGCAAAATAATAGCGGTTGAAATAGGTAAAGCCAGGGTTGCCCGTATTGGGCACATACACATAAGCCAATTGGCCTTTGGAAAGAGAATCCACCTTGCGGCGGTTGCCTTCTACCCAGTCTCGCGAGCGCAATGGGCCCTCATTGGCCAAAGGAATGACGGGTACCAACCTGCTGCCTTCCTGGCTTGGTGATTGATTGAGTCGCAGTTTGATTTGTTTATCGGCAGTGCCTTCAAACAAGCTGAAGAAATTCAGTGGCGCTTTGAGTGCTTTTCCGTTGACCTCCAAAATATAGTCGCCTACTCGGGCATCGATACCCGGCGTTGCCAAAGGTGCCCGCAAATCGGGATTCCAACTTTCGCCAGTATAAATTTTGGCAATCCGGTACATTCCATTCACTTCTTCGATATCGGCACCAAGTAAGCCTACCGGTACAGTTTTTACATCCGGAAAATCGCCTCCACTGGTGTAAGAATGCCCAACGGATACCTCTCCGCCCAGAATGTCCACCACATAGTTCAGGTCGGTGCGGTGTTTGACGTGATCGATCCAGGGGCGGTACCACTTGTATACCTCGTTCCAGGGTGCGCCGTGGGTATTGTCGACGTACAGGAAATCGCGTTGAAAACGCCAGCCTTCCCTAAAAATCTGTGTCCATTCTGCTTGCGGATCTACCTGGGTTTGCAGATTGAGGGTCAATTTGCCATCGCCCATTTTAGGAATGCCATCGGTTTTGACAATTCCCCAGGAGCCAGCGCCATTGTACAACAGTTGCTTGCGGTCATGGGAAGTAACGGCAGAATTGACCGGACTGAGGAAAACTTCCGTCTTGCGGTCTTTGAAATTGTAGCGGTGCAGGGTCGTGCCCTGCTGATTGGGCACTGCTTCCTGATAAAAAACGTAGTCTTTGAGCCCTGCAATCAAACTGGTGTAGTTGCGCAAAGGCACATTGACGGGCAAAATCCGCTGTTGAATGCCGTCAATGTCAACGTTGACGGCAATTGCGGCGTCTTTTGCACCAGCTTCAGCCTTGGTTTCCGTTTTGGCCTCTTCTTCATCGCTTTTGGGCAAAAATGGTGAGGCATCTTTTTTGGACAACACTACTGCATACAAACCTCGATTGACTTGATTGCTGTACGCACTCATATCCAACCAGGAACTGCTCAGGGCGTAATCGGTACTGGCTAAAAAGTACAGGTACTTGCCTCCCGCATCCCAAACCGGGGTAATGGCATCGGCCATCCCATCGGTGATTTGGTAGCTTTTCCCGGTTTCTGTATTGTAGAGGAAAATGGCTTTGTACAGGTTATTCAACAACCTTGAATAGGCAATCCACTTGCTATCAGGCGACCAACTGGGGTTCATCGTGCGCACTACATGGGCATAAGGCTCGCTGTCCACTTTTTTGATGGCACCACTGGCTACTTCAATGTACCAAAGCCGCAAGTGGGTATCGGTATAAGCAATGAATTTGCCATCGGGCGACCAGGCCGGACGGAAGAAAAAAGTAGGTTTTTCAATGGCGATGGCCCGGGGCTTTTCTAAACCTGCCTGATCACCGATCATCAGTTGGTATTCGCCGCTGGCATCGCTGAACCAGGCAATTTTTTGGCCATCAGGCGACCAGGCGGGGTAGCGATCAGCTGCGCCGCTCGACTGGGTGAGGTTGCGCCAATCGCCATTTTCTTTGGGTACCGTGAAAATCTCGCCCCGATGCTCAAACAAGGCGCGTTGCCCGGTGGGCGAAAGCGAGGCATTGAGCAGGCCCGTAGCAGGTACATCCTCCCAACGAGGGCGGGCGTAGTTGAGGTCAGCATTGACCTGAATGTTCAATTGTTTGGCTTTGCCCGATTGTGGATCCAACAAGTGCAAATAGCCACCTTGCTCATAAACCAGTCGGTCGGCACAGGCGTCGATGCTTTTTACATCAAAATCCTTGTGAAAAGAGATTTGCTTCAGGTCTTTGCTCTTGGGGTCAAAACGCCAGACATTGTTGGCATAATCGCGCTCGGAGAGGAAATAGACCTGCCCTTTGTACCATACCGGATCGGTGTGCCGCTCGCGGTCGGTTTGCGGCGTTTGGATCAAGGAAAAATCCTTAAGGTTGACAATCCAGATGGGTTGTGCCTGTCCGCCCCGGTAATTGCGCCATTCTGGATCCCAAAAAGTGATGGGCTGATAGGCGGCGTATTGGCCATCTTCGGAGATTTCACCAAAAGAGGCTTGCGGAATGGGCAGCATTTTTTCAAAGCCACTTTCGGCGGAAATGCTGTAAAACTGATTGATGCGCGTAGGCACACCCGCTCGGCCCGAGCGAAACAGCACCGATTTGCCATCGGGCATCCAGCCTTGTACCACATCATCGCCAGGATGCCAGGTCAGACGTTTGGGAGCCCCTCCTTCGGTGGGAATGACAAATACATCGGTATTGCCATCGTATTGCCCGGTAAAGGCGATGCTTTTGCCGTCAGGCGAAAAATGTGGAAAACTTTCGGTGCCCTCATGGGTGGTCAGGCGATGGGCTTCACCGCCTTCTCGGTCTACAAGCCAAAGGTCGTCGGCGTACACAAAAACGATCTGCTTGTCGCTAACGCTGGGCTGCCGGAGCAGGCGGGTGCCCTGGGCAATGGCGATTCCTTGGGTCAAAAAAAGGCATAGAATTGCCAGCTGTATTGGGTGCTTCATTGGTTAGGTAATTGAATGGATAGGAAAGTTAGGGAAAAAGTTGGGATCCAATAGTAGCTTTCAGTCCATTTAATAAAATTCCTCCCGCACCTCATACAACAACGCCTCAATCTTCTCCTGATTCGGCGTATCTGGTAAAGTACAGGTTTCGTACAATTCGTTGATGTGGGCAATTTTTTCCTCCGCTTTTGCAATCAGATCTTCGTACATAAAATCCCCCCTTCGGATAGCCAATAGCTCTTCCCGATTGAGGCGGCGAACGATTACTTTGCCTTCGCTCAAAATTTCAGCAGCCATATCCAGCAAGCGGAAGGTATGCATCATGTTCTTGGTATCGTAATTTTTGCCGTGCTCCAGGGTGTTTTGGTAGCGGGCTTCGTTGCGCAATTTCACCCAGTCCCAGTATTCGCGGTAGCTTCGGCAATAGGTCGAGTAGCCATCTTTGTTGAATGACAGGATGGCCATCGGGCTGGAACCCTTCGGTACGCTGCTCAATGCCACTTCATTGGCGCTTTCTTTTTGGATGATGCCGCTGAAGCCCAAATCTCCATTGTGATCATAAAAGAGGGCGTAAATGTCTCGCATGTTGGCAATATTGACCAGGCCGCACTGTTCTTGCCGGAGCTGGTTTTCAGCCAACCAATTCAATAAGGGCTGAGAACCCTGATTTTTGACGACATAACAAAAGTGCAGCGGTGTTTTGCGCTCCGGTTCTTGCGGGTTGTGGATCTTTTTGTTCAGGCCCTTGGCTTTTTTGATTTGGGTAATGGCGTAACCAGCAAAGGTATCTCGACACAATTTGGACAAAAAATCGTCGGGTTGAAACCGCTCAAAGAGGGGATGCCGATACACGACGCAATCACTGGGAATGTTCAGCATTTCCAGGATGTTGGGATTGTTTTTGCACAGCAGCTCCCCAAAACGGCGCAGTTCGTAAAACACCTCGTCATTGGTGGCACTGTTCACCTGATCGGTGTAGTACAAGCCATAAAACTTCTTTTTGGGTAAAATAAACACGCCTCGGTAATCGGTGTCGGATCCAGGCACATCCAGCCCATAAGCTCGGCTGCCGCTGATGCCCTCAAGCAATAAATGATTGGATTGGCGAAGTTCTGCTAAATTCATAGTAGCATAAATATAAAAAAGGCTTTGCAGTTATCTCTAACCACAAAGCCTTTATTATCGTTCCGTAGGATTGAGCCGTCTTTTCAACTTTTCAACCCCAAACTATTTAACTCATTATCCGTTCATCGACAGCAAGAACTCGTCGTTGCTGCTTGACATATTCATGTGCTTGCGCAGGAACTCCATGGCTTCTTCCGGCTTCATGTCCGAAAGGTGGTTGCGCAGGATAAACATCCGTTGTAGGGTATCTTTGTCCAAAAGCAGGTCATCGCGGCGGGTACTGGATTTGGTAAGGTCGATCGCAGGGAAAAGGCGCTTGTTGGCCAAACCGCGATCTAGTTGCAATTCCATGTTGCCGGTACCTTTGAATTCTTCAAAGATTACGCCGTCCATTTTCGAGCCAGTATCAATCAAGGCCGTTGCCAAAATCGTCAACGATCCGCCCCCTTCAATGTTCCGGGCTGCGCCGAAGAACTTCTTGGGTTTGTGCAATGCGTTGGCTTCCACACCACCCGAAAGTACCTTGCCAGAGGCAGGTGCAACGGTGTTGTAAGCGCGGGCAAGACGGGTAATCGAGTCGAGCATGATCACTACGTCGTGGCCACATTCTACCAGGCGCTTGGCTTTTTCAAGTACAATGCCTGCAACCCGCACGTGGTTTTCAGCTGGTTCGTCAAAGGTAGAGGCTACGACTTCCGCATGAACACTGCGTTTGAAGTCGGTAACTTCTTCCGGGCGTTCATCCACCAATAGTACGATGATGTAACACTCGGGGTGGTTTTTGGCGATGGCGTTGGCCAGGTCTTTCAACAAAAAGGTTTTACCCGTTTTTGGCTGAGCCACGATCAAGCCCCGCTGTCCTTTACCGATGGGGGTAAAGAGGTCGATCATCCGGTTGCCAATATTTTTGGAACCCGGGGCACTGATCAAGCGCAATTTCTCCGTTGGAAACAAGGGCGTCAAGTAATCAAAAGGTACCCGATCACGGATTTCCTGAGGATCACGGCCATTGATTTTTGATACCCGCAAGAGGGCAAAATACTTTTCTCCTTCTTTCGGAGGGCGAATCGCGCCACAAACCGTATCTCCAGTGCGCAAACCAAACAACTTGATCTGTGAAGGAGAAACATAAATATCGTCGGGAGAAGTCAAGTAGTTGTAATCGGCAGAACGCAGGAATCCGTAGCCATCGGGCATCATTTCGAGGATACCTTCCCCTTCGATGATACCGTCCAACTCAATGTCGAAACGTTCTGTTTCTTGGGTGTAATCTTCGAATTCTTCTGCGGCTGGCTGACGGCGCTCTGGAGCATCTTCAAAACGTCCAAGATCGCGTTCTCTTTCTGGCTCGCGTTCTCTTTCGCGCTCTGGTTCGCGGTCACGGTCACGAGGATCGCGGTCTCTGTCACCGCCACGGTCGTAGCGGTCGCGGTCGTCGCGACTAGGGCGTTCGTTGCGGTCACGTTCAAAGCGAGGAGTCCTTTCCTGACGATCACGGTCATTCCGTTCTGGCCGATCATCACGCGTGGGGCGGTCATCCCGCGTGGGGCGCTCATCACGGGTAGGCCGCTCATCCCTAGCTGGGCGTTCGTCCCTTACCGGGCGCTCATCGCGGCTAGGTCTTTCGTCACGGACTGGACGCTCATCCCTAGCTGGGCGTTCGTCCCTTACCGGGCGCTCATCGCGGCTAGGTCTTTCGTCGCGGACTGGACGCTCATCCCTAGTTGGACGCTCATCTCTAGGCCGCTCTTCGCGTTCGTTTCGATCGCGGGTGCGTTCCAGGCGAGGCATATCGCGATCACGACGCGTAAGTGCCTGTTGTTGTTCTAATTCTTCGCGGGTTACCCTGCGACGGGTTCGTTTGTTGCGATCTGCTGCATCATCGTCTTCGTCTTCCTCCCCTGCGGGTGGCTGTTTAGAAGTTGAGTCGTCAGGGGTGGTTGAATTGGGAACGAAGACTTTGTCATCATCCGGGCGGTACAACTCATTTTGGAATTGTTCCCGGCTGGTGATGCTGGCGGGAATATCAAGATCTTCTCCTGGCTCGAAAGCAGGGCGCTCCGAACCTTCAGCAAGGGCCTGGTAATCCAGAATTTTGTAAACGAGTTCTTTTTTGTTGAGTTTTCGGTAGCCCTGGATGCCCAATCGTTCGGCGAGCTCTCTCAGTTCTGGCACCAACATGTCGTTCAATTGCAAAATATCGAACATAATTGAAAAGGCTTCTTTTGAAATTGAAGCAGAAGCCATGGCTTGCTTGCTTCGAGACTTGGTAAATGAATGTTATTTGAAAAGTTAATACAATCGTGGCAGATGTGGGTGGAGATAGCGGAATCAAAAAAAACAAGTGTTTGAATTTTGATACGTAACCCTAAAAATTGGTAGATGGCCAGTAAAAAAGATAAACTTGCTTACCCGTTACTAGTCATTGACCGGTAGACACCGAATTATTCTTGTGTATAGCAAAATCAGAAGTTGTCCTCCTCTCAAAACCCTTAAAAACGAAATTTATTGTGTGTTTAAGGAGGTATAGTGGAGGACTGTGCAGCTCTTTACGAAGTAGGAAAACACCAAACTTATGTGCTATAGAAAGAAAGAGGTGTGCTGTTATGCCACAAAAATACATTTATTTTTAATTCCACGCACTATCTTTGTAAAAAAGTAACCATTAAAGTTTTTAACAGAACTTTGCCATTACCTTTCAAGCACCACGCCTACTATGTTACAAGTAAATTTTATCCGAGCCAACAAGGAGCGCGTCTTGGCCGGGTTGAAGAAAAGAAACGCCAAAGAGGATCTTTTTCAGGCCATTGAATCGATTCTCGAGCTCGACGAAGCCCGCAAAAGCCTTAAAACAGAAATGGACATGGTCAATGCCGATCGCAATCGCCTCTCCGCTGAGATTGGTGGGTTGATGAAGCAAGGCAAAAAAGACGAAGCCGAACAATTTCGCAGCCAGGTAGCTGGATTGAAGGATCGTTCTGCTGAAATTGAAGACCAACTGAAAGCAACTGAAGATCAGCTCACCCAACAACTTTATACGATTCCAAATATTCCGCACGAATCAGTACCAGAAGGGATCACTCCAGAAGACAACGAAATTTTTCGTCCTGGGCCAGAACCGCTACCCGATTTGGGTGAAGGTTCATTGCCGCACTGGGAGTTGGCCGCCAAATACAAAGTTTTTGACCTCGAATTGGGTGTAAAACTCACTGGTGCTGGCTTTCCAGTATACCGAGGCAAAGGAGCAAAACTGGAACGTGCGCTGATCAACTTTTTCCTCGATGAAGCAAGTGCGGCCGGATATGAAGAAATCATTCCTCCTTTAATGGTCAATGAAGATTCTGCGCGGGGAACCGGACAGTTGCCCGATAAAGAAGCGCAAATGTACCACGTAACCCTGGATAACCTCTACTTAATCCCTACCGCTGAGGTGCCGGTTACGAATATCTACCGCGATGAGATTCTTGATGTTGCTGCCTTGCCAATCAAAATGACTGCTTATACGCCATGCTTTCGCCGGGAGGCTGGTTCATATGGCGCACATGTACGTGGATTGAATCGCGTACACCAGTTTGACAAAATCGAGATTGTACAAATTGTTCGTCCCGATAAGTCGTATGAAACCCTCATGGAAATGTTGGAGCACGTAGCTGGATTGCTCAACAAATTGGGTTTGCCTTTCCGCATTCTGCGCTTGTGTGGTGGAGACATGGGCTTTACTTCTGCACTTACGTTTGATTTTGAAGTATGGAGCGCCGCACAAAAGCGCTGGTTGGAAGTAAGCTCAGTATCCAATTTTGAGACTTACCAGTCGAACCGGATGAAAATGCGTTTCCGCGAGGGCAAAGACATGCATTTGGTACATACGCTTAATGGTAGTGCTTTGGCACTCGCACGGATTGTGGCGTCCATTATGGAAAACAATCAAAGCCCAGAGGGAATTGTTATTCCTGAAGTGTTGCGCAAGTATACTGGTTTTAATTTGATAGATTGATTTCTGGGCATTCGAACCAGGGAAAGGCAGAAAAAGGAAAAATGCATTTCATTTCCTTTTTCTGTCTTTTCTTTTTCAGTAATTTTCACAATTTTTGCACTCGCAATAAAAAATACTCGTATGACGCAAGAGGAAATTGATCTAATTATGGAAGTTGCGGAGGAGCAAATGGACAAAGCCCTGACGCACCTCAAAATCGAATTGTCAAAAATCACCACTGGTAAAGCGAATCCAGCAATGGTTACTGGCTTGTCGGTCAATTATTACGGTTCTCCTACTCCGCTGAGTCAGGTGGCCAATGTAAGTACCTCAGATGCCCGTACCATCGTCATCCAACCTTGGGAAAAGTCCATGCTGGGACCGATTGAAAAATCGATCTTTGAAGCAAATCTGGGCGTAACACCCATGAACGATGGCATCATTATCCGTTTGTCGATTCCGCCGCTTACGGAAGAACGTCGCAAGGATTTGGTCAAGCGTTCGGCTGGCTTAGGGGAAGAAACCAAAGTTGGAATCCGTGGTGGCCGTCGGGATGCGATTGAAGAAATCAAGAAGGCCGTAAAAAATGGTTCTCCTGAAGATTTGGGAAAAAGAATGGAAGAAGACATCGACAATCTTGCAAAAAAATACATTGCCCAATCAGATGAACTGATCAAGGTGAAAGAAAAAGACATCATGACCGTCTGAGTTAAGGGCGATAAAAAAATAAGTGTTTCATTTTGACAAAGGATTAGATGAGTAAACGGTTCATTTTAAGTTTCTTATCTAATCCTTTGGCTCAGTGAAAATGAAACACTTATTTTTGCCCCACTACTAAGATCAGAATTAACACGGCAAGAAGTTTTTTATAGGATTAAAGATTTGGTCATTACCAAATTAACTCCTACTTTTGCCCCACTTTTTTAAGAGCCGATGGCACAATAAATGCAAATAAAATGAAAAGGACTTTTCAACCTTCCCGTCGTAAGCGTGCCAACAAGCACGGCTTTCGCACTCGTATGAGCTCGAAGAATGGCCGTAGAGTATTGGCAGCACGCCGTGCAAAAGGTCGTCACAAGCTGACGGTTTCTGACGAAAAACGTCTGAAATAATGATGAGTTGTGAATGGTGAGTTAGGAGTGCTGAATGAAGACCAAGAAGATTTACTTCTTCTTCACTGTTCATCACTCCTAATTCACCGCTCATCACTCCTATTGAATTTTATCTCCACGCAGGAGTCTGTAACGTTTTCTCGCCTCTACCGCAAAGGTACTTCCTGAAAAATCAATGAACAGTCGCTCGAACAATTTCGAAGCTTTGACTTTGTCATTGAGCTGATTTTCATTCTCGTACAATTCGGCCAACGCGAAAAGTGAATTGTCGGCGCGAATCTCATCAGGGTAATTCTCCAGGATCATTTCGTACATTTTTCCAGCCTGAACATAATCGCGTTTTTTGGCAAATACTTTTGCTTTCAGGTACCAGACATCATCTTCTAACGAGTTATTGGGGAATTCCTTGATCAAACTATCCAGTTTGCTGAATGCTTCATTGAATCGATTTTGAAAAATCAGCATGTCCGCTTCAGCATAAAATCGGAGGGCGCGTTCGGTGGTATCCATATTCAGGTTGTCGCTGATAAACACCGACATGTCCAAGGCATCATTGGAAATCAATTTGGCCGTAGACGCTTTTAAAATGTCAAACTGGGTTTGGGCCCATTCAAAATCCCCGGAATAGTAAGCAAGGCGGGCATTGCGAAAACGCGCTTCATGCCCCAGAATGTCGTCTTTGTAGGCTTTATCTACTTGTGAATACAACAAAGTAGATTCCCAAACCTCCGTTTTCATTAAGTAATAATCGCCCAAATTCAGTTTGGCCTGGCCCAGCATGGACGCGCTTATTCCCGGGAGCGTAATCAATTCGGATAAGAGGGCAATTGATTTGTCCAGATTGTTGAGGTAAATGGCTTCCAAATCGGCAAACTCCATGATGAGTGAGGCAGAATTTCGGTTTTTCCCATATTCATTGATGAACGCTTCGTATTGTTTTTCGAGGGCAGTCAGCTCTTCTTTGGTAAAATTGTACCCTTCTACAATTTTATTTCGACGGCAGCGCAGGTATTCTTGTTTTGAATCGGTGACAAAAAGGTTACCCGCCCCTTTATCGATCACATATTGGTAGGCGTCAATGGCTACATCATAATCTTTGTCGTTGGCAGCAATTTGCGCCAATTGGTAAACCCTCAAACCGTCTCCTTTCTGTTGTTTATCCAGGGCACGAACCTGACGCAGGGCATTTTTGTAATCTTTTTTTTGCAAGAATACCCAAGCCAGCATGTCAATGTATTGAATGGAACCTGCATTGCTGGAACTTTGGATGCGGTCGTACAATTGCTGTTGCAACACATTCATGTCTTCAGCGGAGAGGTAGCGCTGAAAAATACTCTTGATATTGTCTACGCGCTCGGGGTAAGCATCCAGGCTGTTGAGGTATTGTTCAATCATTTTGCCTACATCCCCTTTGCGGCGGTACAAATCGGCAAGGCTGTACGAAAAAAACTGCCGATCATTGAGCATGGTCGCTCCTTTTTCATAGGTTTCTACAGCCAGATCGTATTTGTTGGCAGCACTGAATGCATTGGCCAATTTGCTTACGGCATAGCGGTCTTTAGGGAGTTGATCAATGGCTTTGCGGTATTGTTTTTTGGCATCCTCTTCTTTGCCTTGTTGTTCGTACATGCGGCCATAATTGACGTACAAGCGGCTGTCGCTGGGGCGCTTGCGGATTTGTTTTACAAGACTGCGCTCCAAATCTTCGTACCGCTGCAATTCCATCAGGCATTCCGTGTACCGGTCAAAATAGTACTCATTGTCGTTGTCTTGGGCATACAATTTTTCAAAAAGCACTACGGCTTTTTCAAACTCTCCATCAGCCAAGTATTGTTGAGCCAATTTGGCATCTTGCGCCATTGCCCATCCCATCCAAAGCAGCAGCATCGCTACCAGTAACCACATCTTTCTCATTGGTACCGCTTAAGTTTAATTTGTAAAATAGTAAAGCTAAAGATAAAAGAATGACTCATAAAAAAACGATTTGAGGTGTCGATGTGTTGATGTCCGACCGAATTATTTGCGCTTGAAAGGCAAAATACCTGAAAAGTAAGGAAAAAGAGCCACTCCGATCAAGCATCCAACCAGGTTGGCCACCATGTCTAATACATCAAATTGACGTCCATAAAAAAAGGCATACTGTAGATATTCGATACAAATACCGTAACCCGTTCCCAACAGAACAGGGCCATAGGGTTTTCGGAAGCCGTACTGTAAAAAGAAAGCCAATAATGCATAAGCCCCGGCATGGCCAATTTTATCGGGTTGAATGCCCCACCAAGGTTGTGGAAGTCCTATTTGGGGATGAGCAGAAAGGTAGAGGATAATTAACGCCCAAAAAAGCGCAGGAAGCAACGTACGAAGCATTTATATGAGGTTTTGATCGCTCTAAAGTAGGTCAAATCCTGGAGTTGAAGATCACAAAACTTACAATTTTTGGTTAAAAAGTGTCAGCTTCTGAAACTTTTTTTGCAACGGATTAGGAACAAAACATCTTTTGGCAAAAAAAGATGCCACGCAAAACTGCGTGGCATGCCAATACGGATTAGTATGAAAAAACTCTCTTAAATTCTTGCACATAAGTTCAAGAAAGGGTTGTTGGGTTAATGCTCAACAATCCATTCTTTTTTTGTGCTGACTTGAAAAAAAGCAAGGCAGTGCTTACAGATGTAAACGTTGGAAATATTTGGTCGGTTATAAGCCAGAAAAAACTGTAACAACCCGAGTTTGAAAACTCGTTGGAAGGCCGTTATTGTTCAGTTAAATCAAAGCTCTCAGGCAAGTCAGCCGGATGATTATACAGTTAAAGACGATAAAGCGTGTCAAAAGTTGCATGTAAGTTGGGATTTTTTTCGGTCTCTTCGAGCAATTATCGACAAAATGCAGGAATGTTGCTATAAACGCTAAAACCGTAAACAGAAAAACAGGAATTGTCGGACATTATCAGATGAACTTTTTAATAAAGTCTTAACTTTATCGCCATTCTAACTTCTAGTGGAAAACACCCTGCATATGATGCATAAATTACTCCTGTGTTGTTTATTGTTGTTTGGCATTGCAACGCTGTCTTACTCCCAGACTTCTT
The DNA here is from genome assembly GCF_040403615.1 of Haliscomenobacter sp. Taxonomy (NCBI): domain Bacteria; kingdom Pseudomonadati; phylum Bacteroidota; class Saprospiria; order Saprospirales; family Haliscomenobacteraceae; genus Haliscomenobacter; species Haliscomenobacter sp. Next base: position 17,796 of record NZ_JBBAKG010000086.1, read on the forward strand.
TAAACGGTAAAGTCACCGATAAAGAAACCAAAGAGCCCGTTTCTTTTGGTTCGGTTGCACTGTTTAAAAATGGCGTACAACTTACCGGTACGGATTCGGATGAAAAAGGCAATTTCAACTTTCCCGATATCGACCCCGGAACCTATGATGTGCAGGTTTATCTCCTGGGATACAAAGAAACCCGCATTGCCAACATCAAAGTATTGGCCGGTAAGGCCAATAAAGTAGAGATTGAAATGGAGTCTCAAGGTGGAATCGTGCTGGATGCGGTAACCATCACTCAATACCGTACCCCTTTGATCGAACAAGACAACACCACTTCTGGTGCCGTCATTACCAGCGATCAAATTCGCCACCTGCCTACCCGCAACATCAATGCGCTGGCAGCTACTTCGGCAGGTTTGGCCTCTTCCGATGAAGGCAAAGCTCTTACGGTTCGCGGTTCGCGTACCACAAATACCGACTATTACATCGACGGTATTCGGGTACGGGGCAATTTGATTCCTGAAACCGAAATCGAACAACTCCAGGTAATCACTGGAGGGATGGAAGCCCAGTATGGCGACGTAACTGGAGGGATTATTTCCATCACGACCAAAGGCCCAGCAAATACATTTACAGGTGGTGCCGAAGTCGAAAGCTCCAAATACCTCGATAAATTCAGCAATACGCTGGCAGGCATCAACCTGAGTGGCCCGATCATCAAAAGTAAGAAAGGCCATTCATTACTAGGTTACCGCTTTTCCGGGCGCTATACCGATCAATTGGACGATAACCCTTCCGCAGTTCCCCTTTATCAAGTAAAACCTGATAAACTGAAAGAATTGGAAGCCAATCCAATCATTAGAAAAGATGGTTCTCTTTTGGTCAATGCTGATTTTTTAAATGAAGAGGATGCCAATACCTTGCGTACTCGCCCGAATGAGCGATACACCCGAGTTGACGTTACGGGAAAGTTGGATGCGCGATTGACCAAAGCCATCGATGTATCTTTTAGTGGATCTTATGCTGATGAAAAAGACAATTTCACACCCGGTGGCTGGCGCTTGCTCAACAGTCAAAACAACCCAGTTAGCAACAATACTTCTTACCGCAGCGTATTTCGTTTCCGGCACCGCTTGGGTGGATCTGGTGGTGGAGCCAACCAAAGCAATAGCACTGGACTGATTCAAAATGCCTCCTACACCTTGCAATTTGGGTATGAAAAAACCAAAGGAGACGTTGCCGACTCCCGCCATGGACAAAACTACTTTGACTACGGTTATGTGGGCAAATTTGACATTGAATGGGTGCCCACCTTTAGCTTTGTTTTTGACCGGGCTACGCAGCAAAATGTGTTGCAACACACCGATTATCGTCAAGTATTAAGAGGTTACAACGCTGGGACGGCCAATCCGGTGTTGGCCAATTACAACAACGTAATGGGTTTGACGGCCAATGAAACCATCAATTCCCAAATCGGGCGGATCTTTATCCCAGGGGTACAAGATGCTGGATCGGTAATTGCTTTGACTAATTTTGTGGCACCCAATGGACAAATTTCTGATGTGTTCACCTCTTCATGGGGGTTCAATAGCAATGTCGGCTCGATTTACAACCAGGCCAGCTTTAGCAATGGCGACCTCTATACTTTTCACGGACGTACCAATTTTGACCTAGTGCCAGGAAACTCCGACCAAGGCCGACACAACATTCAGCTCGGGTTTATTTACGAGCAACGCACTGACAGAGGTTACATCGTAGCTCCTCAGACCCTCTGGAACATTGCCCGCCAACAAGCCAACAACCACATCCTTGGTATTGTAGATGGTGCTGCAAACATTGGTACCATCTCAGACACGGTGAATGGTCAGCCGTTGAATCTGAACCTTCGCCAGTTGTCTATTGCGCAAAACGAAGACAACAAGTTTTACCGATCCATCCGCGCCAAAAACAACATTCCGCTGACTGAATATGTCAACGTGGATGGAATGGATCCTCGGGATCTCAGCCTGAGCATGTTTTCTGCCAAAGAACTCAATGATCAGGGCATCATCCGCTATTTTGGCTACGATTACCTTGGCAAGCCTTTTGATGGGACGTTCAACGATTTCTTTACCGCAACCGATGCCGATGGCGTACGTACTTTTCCAGTAGCTCCCAATCGCCCAATTTATTCTGCCTTTTATATCCAGGATAAATTTACGTTCCGCGACATCATCTTCCGTTTGGGTTTACGCGTAGATCGCTACGATGCCAATACCAAAGTGCTAAAAGATCCTTATTCCTTGTATGAAATCATGGGTGCAAGTGAATACCACGACCAGTTTGGAAGTACTCGCCCAGGCAGCATCGGCGATGATTACAAGGTTTACCTCAACGATGCTGGAACTGCTGTACAGGCCTATCGGAATGGCGACCAATGGTACCGCCCTAATGGCACTCCGGTCAACAGCCCGATCGAGATTTTCTCGGGTGGTTTGGTTTTTCCTAAGTACAAAGATGAAAATGCATCCAAGGTTTCGAATTACATCAAATCGCGTGATTTCAACCCCGATGCCTCCTTCGAAGACTACAAAGCGCAAATCAACATTATGCCTCGTTTGGCCTTTTCATTTCCAATTTCTGAAGACGCCAACTTCTTTGCGCATTACGATATCCTGGTGCAGCGGCCTGCAACCAACACCCTGGCCACAGCCGTAGATTATTTCTATTTTACGGACAATCCTGGGGCAATCAAAAACAACCCCAACCTCAAGCCAGAACGTACGATTGACTATGAAGTAGGCTTTCAGCAAAAACTGACTGAATCATCCAAACTGAAAGTTTCTGCGTATTACAAAGAAATCCGCAACTGGATTCAATTGCGTACTTTCTTCCCTGTGCCCATCATCACGCAGTACACAACTTACGATAACCTGGATTTTGGTACGGTAAAAGGATTTAGCTTTGAATACGAGCTGCGCCGCACTTCGAATGCTACGCTCAATGCGAACTACACCTTACAGTTTGCAGACGGAACGGGTTCTGATGCCAACTCACAGCGAGGCTTGACGAGTCGGGGCAACTTGCGCACGCTTTTTCCTTTGAACTATGACGAGCGCCACCGCCTCAACCTCAATTTTGATTACCGCTTAGATCCTGGACAGGCCAATGTGCCCAGATTTTTGGCCAATACCGGATTCAACCTTCAGGCAATTGCTGTTTCAGGCCGTCCTTACACGGCTAGACGAACGCCTCTTGAATTGGGAGGATCCCAAACCATTGGCTCGATCAACGGTGCCCGCAAACCTTGGACTTTCACGCTCAATGCACGGATTGATAAGACTTTTGTCTTTGAAAAAGGAGCAGGCTTGAACGTCTACTGCCGGGTTTCCAATCTCTTGGATAGAAGAAATGTACTCAACGTGTATCCTGTCACAGGATCTCCAACGGATGATGGTTTTATTGAATCTGCCAATGGACAGGACAAGCTGCGCAATATTGAGAATTCTGCCCGTGAAGTTCAATCTTACCTGGCTTCTTATCAATGGGCGATTCTTAATCCAGGCTTCTACACTTTGCCTCGGAGAATTTACATCGGAGCCATTTATAATTTTTAAGCAGAATCGTACTTGGTTCATAATGCTCAAAGACACAATATTTTGACTAGTAAATATTTATCGAATATGCGACATTTGAAATCCTGGCTGTTGGCCCTTTGTGGATTGGCTTTACTGAATACCTCAGCACTGGCTTATCACACCGGGAAAAACAATCCAAAAAGACCAACTCCAGCCAAGCCGGAGCTGCGTTATTTAGAGGATTGCAACAATGCCGTGGCCCAGATTGATCAAGCCATCAATAACGTACGCGCACGCCTCACCACTGGCGGAGACGTGTGGTGGGACAGCAATGATGGACGCTATGTAGTGCCCAAAGTAGCTCCCGGTCTCCCTGAAGTTTCCTCCATTTTTGCCGGTGCCGTTTGGCTGGGTGGAGTAGACCCTGCGGGAAACCTGAAATTGGCTGCCCAGACCTACGGCCGTTCCGAACGCCAATTTGATTTTTTTCCCGGCCCGTTGAACTCCAATGGTAAAACGAACAAAGAGACTTGCTCAAAATGGGATCGTTTTTTTGTAGTCAAAGGGGAAAGCATTCGGGAGCATTTGCGCAATTGGAATGCGGCAGTAAAAGCAGGCAAATCCTATAACCCTGATCAAATTCCTAGGGATATAAAAGGTTGGCCGGCTTCAGGCAACGAGTTTTTTGAAGAAATTCACGGCTTTTCGTTGCCCTCAACCCGACAGGGTTTGGCCGGTTTTTGGGATCAGGATGGAGATGGTAATTACAATCCGGATTTAGGCGATTTCCCGGTTATCGAAGTGCGGGGTTGTTTGGACAAGCCCCAGTTTCCTGACGAAATGATTTTCTGGGTCTACAACGATGCTGGAAACATTCACGCAGAATCAAAAGGTGACCCCATCCAGATGGAAGTACAGGTACAAGCCTTTTCCTACGCCACCAATGATGAAATCAACGACATGACCTTTCAGCGGTATAAGTTGATCAATCGCGCGGTAGAAAGTATTGATTCTACCTATTTCGCCATGTGGGTTGATCCCGATTTGGGTTGCTTTACCGATGATTACGTTGGCTGTGATACTTCCCGAAGCCTGGCCTTTATTTACAACGAAGACGCGCTGGATGGCACCACGGGTTGTACCTGCAACGGCGCAGTGAATACCTATTGTGATGAAATTCCTCTACTGGGGATAGATTATTTCCGTGGGCCACTGGATGAAAACGGGGAGGAGATTGGTATGTCGTCGTTTACCTATTACAACAACCAGGCTGTGGGTAGCCCTTCACCGGGTACGACAGACCCCTCGAATGCGCAAGAATATTACAATTATTTATCTGGTTCATGGCGAGATGGTACACCTTTTACCTTTGGAGATGATGCCTACCAGGATGGTGCAGCGATCAAATACGCCTTTACGGATACACCCAATAACACCCGAGGTTGGACGATGTGTTCTGCGGATATTCCTTTTGGCGACCGCCGCACCATTCAAGCTTCTGGGCCTTTCCGCCTCGACCCCGGTGCCTTGAACGAGTTGATCGTTGGAGCAGTATGGGTGGCTGATCAGCAATATCCATGTCCGGATATCTCCAAGTTATTGGAAGCCGATGACATAGCCCAGGCCTTGTTCGACAATTGTTTTGAACTGACCGATGGCCCGGATGCTCCAGACGTAGATTTTATTGAGATGGATAAGGAGATCATTGCGGTGTTTACCAATGATACCATTACCTCCAACAACGCCAGAGAAGCTTACGCACAACGAGGGCTACAGGTTCCTGCTGGGGTAGCCGACAGTTTATTCCGTTTTGAAGGCTATAAGCTTTATCAATTGGCTGGTTCGGATGTATCCGTATCCAGCCTGGAAAATCCTGACAAAGCCCGATTGATTTATCAGGTAGACGTCAAAAATGGAGTAGGCAGGGTATTCAACTGGCGTTCGGTGGATAACCCAACGGGTTCCGACTTTTACACCCCCGAACTGAAGGTAGAGGGCGGCGACCGAGGCATCCAGCATACCTTCCGCATTACCGAGGATCAGTTTGCTTCGGGTGACCGCCGCCTGGTCAACCACAAGAAATACTACTTCCTGGCGGTGGCCTATGCCTATAACAATTACCGCGCTTTTGATCCGAAGCTTATTTTGGGTCAACGCAGACCTTACCTCGAAGGGCGTCGCAACATTGGCGATGGGTTCAATCCTTTCTATACTGTCGTCCCCCGGCCCATTACCGACCGCAATCTGAATGCTGCTTACGGCGAAGGCGCGGTAATAACTCGTTTGGCCGGAGCAGGTACTGGCAACAACTTTTTGGACATAAACACAGACACCCGCAATGCCATCATTCAAGGTACTTTTGCCCAAAAACCAGAAATCACCTACCGCGCTGGTCGCGGGCCAATTGGGGTGAAAATCTTCAACCCACTGGAAGTAAAAAATGGCGAATTTGAATTGCGTATTGTAGACAATGACCTGAACAATGATCGTTTTGATCCTCCCGTACGTTGGGAACTGCGCAATTTGTCAGTAGCCAATAGCCGCGTGATTCGGTCAGAAAAATCCATTGATGACCTCAATGAGCAAATTGTCAAGGAATATGGGTTTTCCATTTCGATTGGCCAAACCAACGAACCAGGTACGGACAAAGACAGTCAAAACGGAAAAATTGGCTACGAAGAAGAATACCTGCGCTCAGGGGCTACCCCCTGGATGTTTGGGATAAAAGATGAATATTCTGGAGGGGTTACCGAATTCGATTCCAAAGTATTCGACTTTGTGGCAACCGGAGATGGAGAGCCAGATCAATTGCTTGATCCTAAAGAAGCGTTGACGAATATAGGCCCTGGTTATTTTGTTCCCTACTTTATCACCAATTTCCGCAACAAAGATAACCAGAGTACACCATACATCACCCCTGCCTGGTCGGACTTATCGGGAGGCTCGTTTTTGCGTACGCAAACCAAGCTTGCTGATGTCAACAACGTGGATATAGTATTCACCTCCAATAAAAGCTTGTGGAGCCGTTGTGTGGTGGTTGAATCCGCCAATCGCTTCTACCCACTGCAAGGCTTTGAAACCGAACGGGCAGCCGGTGAAACCACGATCCGTAGACATTTTGATTTGCGAGGTGGAGCCAACGTCACCAAAGATGATGCCAACAATGACGGTCGACCCGATCCAGAAACCAATCCAGATCCTGCGCTTTCCAGAGTCGGTTTTGGCTGGTTTCCAGGCTATGCCATCGATGTTGAAACCGGACAACGACTCAATGTGTTTTTTGGGGAAAACTCAGTTTACGGCGGTACCAATGACCCATTGATCAACGTTGGGCGAGACATGATGTTTAACCCCAATAATTTGGTCAAAATAGGCAATTCTACCACCGGAAACCTTGGTCCATACTTTGCAGGTGGACAGCATTTTGTGTACGTTATGCGCACCGCTTACGACAGTTGCAAAGTGATGAGCCGCCAGTTGCGCCCCAACAATAGCCCCATCAACAAAGGCCGGGTGTTGAAAGACATTTCCTGGGCTGGCCTGATTTTGCCAAGACCGGGAGTGAACTTCAAATCCTACAAGGATGGTTTGATCCCTGAAGATGTAGTGGTAAAATTGCGGGTGACCAATCCTTATCAAGTGGATCGCCGCACTGGCGTTACGGGCTTCAAAGAGAAAGGATACCCGGTTTACCGCTTCCGCATTGATGGCAAACAAGCCGAAGACTTGAGCCGCCGTGGGGTAGACAGTGCATTGGCCCTGATTAAAATTACGCCAAATCCATACTACGGATTTTCGGACTACGAGGTATCTCAGTTTACCACTACCGTGAAAATAACCAATTTGCCGGCCAAGTGTGTCATTACGATTTACTCGCTGGATGGCAAGTTTATTCGCCAGTACCGCCGCGATGAGGTAGGACAAGCACCCCGAGGCAACAACCGGGCTATTCCACAACAACAGATCACGCCCGACCTGGAATGGGATCTCAAAAACAACAAGAATATCCCCATTTCCAGTGGGGTATACCTGATTCATGTAGATGCCGGAGAACTTGGACAACGTACGATAAAATGGTTTGGTGTCAACCGGAAGTTTGATCCATCTGGACTTTAAGGAAGCAAGAGTCGGGAGTACTTATTGTACTTTCGGCTCTCGCTTCCCCATTAAAACAAACGATTTTATGCAAAAATTATACTTCTCTCTCTTCCTGACCCTTTTTTGTTTTGGCGCAGGCCAGGCAGGTAATCCCGACCGTCAGGGCGAAGCGGGTGCTTACGAATTGCTGATGGATCCTTGGGCCCGTACCGCAGGATTGCACAGCATGAGCACCTCCTTGGTGCGTGGCGTCGAATCCATGAACCTGAACGTAGCCGGGATGGCGCGCATCAATAAGCTGGATTTCGGTTTTGGCAGTACCCAATATTTGCAAGGAACGGGAATCAATTTGAGTTCTGCCGCGGTGTGTGCCAAAGTGGGCAAAAAGAGCGTGATGGGCTTGAGTTTGATGGCGGTTGATTTTGGGGAAATTGATATAACCACCGCGGGCCAACCCGAAGGAACCGGAGGAACCTATTCACCTAGTTTTTTCAACCTGGCTTTTTCTTATGCCCATGAATTTGAAAACAAAGTTTCGGTCGGCTTGCTGTTCCGGGCAGTTTCTGAATCCTTGGCCAACGTATCTGCCTTCGGCTTTGCCATCGATGCCGGGATTCAATACGTAACTGGAGAGCAAGACAATTTCAAGTTTGGGATCAGTTTGCGCAACATCGGTTCACCCATGACCTATCGTGGAGAAGCCCTTTCTATTCAAAGACCCAGCCCCAATGGTGGTTCTTATGACATTACCGTAGACCAACGCGGAGCAAGTTTTGAATTGCCTTCTATGCTGAATATTGGCGCATCTTACGACATTCTGTTTTTGGAAAAACACCGTTTTACCGTTTTGGGCAACTTTACTTCCAACTCATTTTCACGCGACAACCTCGGTGGTGGCGCAGAATATGCTTTTGACGAGCGTTTCGTACTCCGGGCGGCCTACAAAGCAGAGTTGAATGTGGCCGATCCCATCCAAAAGCCCCTTTATACAGGGTTGAGTGCCGGTGGCTCGGTAACTTTCCCTTTGAGCAAAACGGAGAAGAACACCAAAATTAGCGTGGATTATGCTTACCGTGCTTCCAAGGTATGGAGTGGAACACATAACGTTTCGGTACGCATTGCACTTTAGTACATTGAAGGCGAGTTTTTAACACGTTTTTAACGCAGGCAGATTTGTTGTTCAACCTAGGTTTCAGTACCTTAGCAGTAGGGCAAAAATAAGTGATCATTTTTCTTGAGCCATAGGATTAGATAAGACACTTGAAATGAAACGTTTACTTATCTAATCCTCTGGCAAA
>NZ_JBBAKG010000087.1:0-25380 GCF_040403615.1 Haliscomenobacter sp.
TCCATGCGTTTTAAAGTGATTATTTAGCCCAGAGAAGGCAGGCCTAAAGCAATTACTAGGTCAAAAGTTTGACCGTAAAGCCGATTCAGCTATGACAAAATTAAAAGGGTAGATAATTAATCCGTGTGAAGTGATGATGATTAGGTTCTTGAATGAACCTTGAAGCATTTGACTATAGTTACCTTTTGGGATAGGTTAGTATTCATATGACGACAAAGATAATGCACAAAATGAAAAAACAAAAAAAAGTTTTGTAATTATTTAATTTTTTACTATGTAAAGGAAAAATCACAAAAAAGGATACTGAATATCCCCCAAATACAAGCCATCTGGTGGCGCACTGGTCGCTTTTTTTAAGCGCGTTTGTTCGTTCATTGCGGAACGGAGTTCGTCCAGACTGATCTGGCCAGTCCCAACCCCAATACACATCCCAACAATCAGGCGCACCATACCGCGCAAAAAACGATTAGAAGTAATGTGAAACACCGCTCCCTGACCATCTGCATCAAAGATCCATTCCGCGCGGGTCAATTGACAAATCATGGTTTTGGCATCGTGGTTGCTTTTACAAAAAGGTGCAAATTCGCTGTAATCCAATAACAAGACCGCGGCGGCCTGCATCAATTCAAAGTCGGGCTGCTGCACAAAAGGATAGAAATAAGCCAGATGCTCCGCAAAAGGATTTTTGCGAAAGCTGAGGTGGTACTCGTAACTGCGCTGAAAAGCATCAAACCGCGCGTGGGCATCGGGATGCACCTCAAAAATGCGGAAAATGGCGATGTCTTTGGGCAGAAACTTATTGAGGCGGCGCTCAGATTCTACTGGAAATGAACCTTCAAAATCAAAATGGGCAAAATACTGCCTGGCATGCACGCCTGTATCGGTGCGGCCACAGCCGGTGATCTCTAATTCTGTACTCAGAATGGTGTTCATCCCGTCTTCCAGGGTTTGCTGCACGGAGGTTTTGCCGGGTTGGCGTTGCCACCCGAAGTAGTGGGTGCCATTGTAGGCGAGTTCGATGAAGTAGCGTGGCATGGCGGTTGATTGAAATCAAAACGGGAAGTGAAATTAAACATTTCCACTTCCCAGCGGGTAGAATTTGTCCGTCTTTTTTCTAATAATGGCATTGCCTGTTGCCACGCTTTTGACGTGGACGGGTATTGGCGTTTTTGATTGTATCTTGAAAAATTGAAATTATTCTGGCATCAAAAAGTCAAAATAATTATCTGGATTGATGTTTTGAAAACGGGCATCAGGATAGGTATTTGCAAAAGGTTTGGGCAAACGTCCAGTTTTTTTGGGGTTCCATTTGAATTCGTATGCATAGAGCTGACCATTGTATTCCTCCAAATAATCAAGTTCTTGCTGTTCAGTAGTGCGCCAAAAGTAACTGTTGCGAAAATAGCCATTGTGTAGGTTGCGTTTTCTGCGTTCACTCACCAGGAAATTCTCCCAAAGCGCCCCAACATCTTGTCTTAGTTCTAGCGGCTGGAATGCCCCAATGAGCGCATTGCGAATGCCATTGTCATAAAAAAAGATTTTACGACTGCGTTTGAGTTCGGTACGGAGATTACGGCTAAACCCACTCAATCTGAATATCACAAAGGTTTTTTCCAAAAGATCTAGATAGCGTTGTATCGTAGTGTGGTCTACACCAATAATGTCGGACAACCCGTGGTAAGATACCTCTGACCCGAGTTGGAGTGCTAGTGCTTTGAGTAGCATTTCCAGAATTTCTGGCTTCCTTAGGTCAATAAACGAAAAAACATCTTTGTATAAATAACTGGTACTTAACGAATTTAGTAATTCTATTTCATCTTCAGGGTTCATTACTATTTCAGGGTACATTCCAAAAATTAATCGTCGATGCAAGTTGTTTCGTTCCTCCCACGCACCATGATGCTCGGCTAGCTCTTGAGTAGAAAACGGCAACAGCATGTATTCCCATTTGCGTCCTGTAAGTGGTTCATTGATGCTATTGGACAATTCAAAAGCCGAGGAACCGCTGACCATCAACTGAATGTTTGGAAAGTTATCAGTGGCAATTTTGAGTAAAATACCAATGTCTTTCACTCTTTGTGCTTCATCAATCAGGATCATTTCAGCACTGCCAAAAAGGTCTCCCATTTGGCTGACTGTTTCTATCTTTTCTAATTCTGAGCGGGTTCTGGGTGCATCACAGTCCAGCCATAAGCTTTTCAGTGGCGAAGTTTTTGCAATTTCTTTAAGTATGGTTGATTTACCAGATTGGCGAGGTCCCAAGATGAGTATGGCTTTTCCAGTACTCAGTTTGGTTTTTATTTTTGTCAAGAGTGTTCGCTCTATGATCATTTTTTCCTATTTTTAAGGGTATAGTCTCAAAAATAGGTACTTTTTTTGAGACTGTACCTTTAAAAATAGGAAAAAATTCGACATTTCACATCAGGGTTGGATCGGGTTATTGGATGCTTATCTTTTGTTGTGGTCTATTGATTGTTCCAAAACCTCTCTAACAAATTCCTTTCCTTTGGCTATGGCATTATTACCACCTATTATATCATAAATAAATACAGTTTCAATTGCTTCGTGAAGCAACTCAGGTTTAATAAAGCAATCAGGAAGCTTGGTCTAAAAAAATAGGAAGTAAAACCACCGCCTTACTTCCCGTTTTATATTTTTATCCAAAATTTTTCAACCTTATGCTGCTTTCAACTGTCCCAATTTCGACCTACTCAATTTCTCCAGCGCGTAATCGGCATCGATGACCAATTTCCGTACATCTGGAGTAGATGGCAATTCAAACATAGCATCGGTCATGATGGCTTCGCAAATGGAGCGTAAGCCACGGGCACCCAAATTGAATTCCAGGGCTTTGGTCGCGATGAATTCGATGGCATCTTCGGCAAAGGTCACTTCGATTCCCTCCAACTGGAACAACTTCTGGTATTGGCGCAGCAGTGAGTTTCGGGGTTCTCCCAAAATGCGTTTGAGCGTAGGCAAATCCAGTGGATCCAGGTAAGTAAGCACGGGCAAGCGACCAATCAGTTCTGGAATTAAACCAAAACCTTTCAAATCCTGGTGCGTAATGTATTGTAGTAGGTTGTCGCGGTCGATGCGTTCTTTTTCGCTGGCTTTGAAACCAATCACCTGGGTGTTGACCCGGCGGGCAATGATTTTTTCAATGCCATCGAAAGCGCCCCCACAGATGAAAAGGATGTTTTCGGTATTGACTTTAACCAGTTTTTGCTCGGGATGCTTGCGGCCACCCTGGGGCGGTACGTTTACATCGGTGCCTTCCAGCATTTTGAGCAGGGCTTGTTGTACCCCTTCGCCCGATACATCGCGGGTAATGGAGGGGTTATCGCCTTTGCGGGCAATTTTATCAATCTCGTCAATGTATACAATGCCACGTTCGGCAGCAGATACGTCGTAGTCGCATACCTGAAGCAAGCGACTAAGGATACTTTCTACGTCTTCGCCCACATAACCAGCCTCGGTAAACACGGTTGCGTCTACAATGGCAAAAGGTACATTGAGGTATTTTGCTATCGTTTTGGCCAAGAGGGTTTTGCCTGTTCCCGTGCGTCCAACGAGTACGATATTGGATTTTTCAATCTCTACATCATCCGTGTTGGGTTGCCCCAGGCGTTTGTAATGATTGTAAACTGCAACGGAGAGGAATTTTTTGGCATCATCCTGGCCAATCACGTATTGATCCAGGTGAACCTTGATGTCGCGGGGCGTAACAGACGGATTGAACTGAAAATGACTGCTGCCTTTTTCTTTTGGTGCCGGTGTTTCGGCGTTGGGATTTTTGCGATCGTAAAGCTCTTCCTGAATAATATCGTAAGCTTGTTCTACACAAACCTCACAAATGTGCGCATTGATGCCCGCAATAAGCATTTGCGTTTCGGATTTATCCCGACCACAGAAGGAACAATTATACGTTTGTCTGCCTTTGTTGCGCATTTTCATCACTGATTAGTTTCGGAGCGCGAATCGTATCGCGCTCCAAAACTAAAATTAAGAATTATTCCGCGGATTATTGCGTACCAATACTTCATCAATCAAACCATACTCTTTTGCCTCGGTAGAAGTCATCCAGTTGTCGCGATCGCAATCCTGATTGATCTTCTCGTAAGTCTGGCCAGTATGTTGAGCCATAATCTCGTAAAGCTCGCGCTGATTCTCTTTGATCAACTTGTAGTAGATCTCCATCTCGGTAACCTGGCCTTGCATGCCACCAAGAGGTTGGTGAATCATCACACGGCTATGGTTAAGAGCAGAACGTTTGCCTTTGGTACCAGCACACAACAGCACTGCGCCCATAGAGGCAGCAATACCTGTACAAATCGTGGCGATATCCGGCTGAACGTACTGCATGGTATCGTACATTCCCAAACCAGCAAAAACAGACCCACCGGGGCTGTTGATGAACATTTGCACATCACGCTTGGGGTCGGTAGATTCCAGAAACAACAGTTGAGCTTGAATGACGTTGGCTACATAATCAGTAACTTGTACGCCCAGAAAGATGATGCGGTCCATCATCAAACGGGAGAAAACATCCATTCCCACTATATTCATCTGACGCTCTTCGATCACCTGTGGCGTGAAAGCCTGGATGTTGGGGTAAGCGTAGGCGGTAGATAATTCCGCGTACTTTTCAAGGTGCATGCTACTCATACCAAGGTGCTTGGTAGCATACTTCATAAATTCATCCTTGTGAAACATAGTTTATGATTTTTTCAGGATATAACATCGCCCAACAAACAAGAGTTGAACCTAGGCTTATATTTCGTATTTGTAAATACGATTCAAAAGCCCGAAAAGCGGCAATACCGGCCTTCCGGGCTTCTGAGTGGCTTATTTATTCTTCTTCAAAATCATCATCATCCCCATCGCCCAACAGATCAGCCGCAGCTTGTTGCGCCTGAGCCTCGGCTTGGGCCTGGCGGATGATTTCGAGGAATTCTTCTTCGGGAACGGGCTTGAGGTTGAGGGTCACAATCGCATTGATTGCTGCTTGCAACTTATCAAGCATTACTTCATCCCCGGCTTGATCAACTTGCTTTTCGTCCTGCATCAACCGGTCTACCATTCCGTTGATCATGCTCATGTCACTGAGCTGACCACCAAAATAAGAGAGTACCCGATTGGCAAAGTAATTTTTCAGGTCTTCTTCCGTTACCTGAATCCCAAATTGACGGGCGGCCTTGTTGCGGATCAAAGACCACTCCAAGCTTTTGGCAAACGCTTCAAAGCCATCTTCCACGCTTTCTGGCGTTGCTTTTTCGTTGGAAGTCAAAATCCAGCGCTTCAAAAATGCTTCGGGTAAAGGCAATTGGTTTTCAGCCAACAATCTTTCCTGAATATCGCGAAACAGCAGCGCGTTGGCTTGCTGGTCGAAAAACTGACCATAATCTTTCCGAATCGCTTCGCGGGCTTCTTCTTCGGTACTTACACGACCTTCGCCAAAGTAGGTGTTGTAAAATTCCTCACCCATCTCCGCTGGTTCGATCCGGCTGGCTTCTTCGATGGTGATTTGGTATACCCGTTCGGTGATTTCCCGGTCATCTTCTTTTTCAAGTCCGAGGAAATAACGGCGTACGAAAGCCTCGTCGCGGTCTTTTTCCAACTCGAAAACGTCCATTTTGAGGGTATCCCCAACTTTGTGTCCCGTCAAAATGGCTTTGGCGCCGTCTTCGGCATTGTCGAGCAACAAACTGAAATTATTTTGGATGCCCGCTTCCTTGACGGTGTCCGCTTCCAACTCAGCCAATTGAAGTTTGACCATGTCTTCTGCAAAAATCTCCGCTTCGGATACCACCCGTTTGCCAAAACGCTTGCGCGCTTTCACCAACTCTTCATCGACCCGTTCATCGCCAATTTCAACTGCATACTTTTCGTACTCGCTGGCGGCGTCGATGCCTTTGATTTCAAATTCAGGGGCAATGCCCAAATCGAATTTGAACGTATAATCCTGAACTTGAAGCGGATCGAGGTCTACTTCTGGATGATTTTCAGAAGGCATGGGTTGACCCAGTACTTCCAGTTTATTTTCGATGATGTAATCGTAAAGCTGGCGCTGCAAAGAATCATTTACAATGTCTGCCAACAAGCCTTTTCCATAAAGCTTGCGCAACATGGCATCTGGTGTTTTCCCTTTGCGGAAACCCTTCATCTGCGCTTTCTCACGGTATTTACTGAGTTCGGTTTTCAGTTTGTTTTCTACTTCCGCTTTTTCCAAAACAATGGTGAGTACGGAATTTAGATTGTCGATTTCCTCTCTGACAACATTCGGCATAATCGCAATAGATTTATAGAAATTCAAAAAAGTGAGCAGGTAAAAAGAAATGTAAAATCAAAAATAGCATTGTCATCAGGAGAAGCCACTGAGCTTTCCTTACAACAATGCTAAAAGTTAACTCCATGCAGTCAGCAATTTTGCTTCGCAATACGTTATATATAATGTGCGGGTAGAGGGACTCGAACCCCCACGCCTTGCGGCACCAGATCCTAAGTCTGGCACGTCTACCAATTTCGCCATACCCGCTGACTGGATTTAGGTAACGCAAAAAAAATTAACTTCCCGATTTTGGGTTTTGAATAGGAAGTCGAACGCTTCATTTCAAGTGAGCTTCCTATTCAAAACCCTCTAAAAAAATCGGGAAGTAATTTTTTGCGTCATTCTAAGTGCAAAAACACCTAAAAAAGCATTTTTTAAACACTACGCCCTCCTTTGGGCATCCCTTTTTAAAAAAGCGTTGCAAAGATAAAATCTTTTTTGTAATTTCAGTGATTCAGACTCGAATATTTGTTTTTGAAACCGGGTACAAGGGGCTAAATTTTTTATTAACTTTGTAAACTTGGCTTAAGCGAGAATTTTGAGTATTCCCATGAATAGAAAACCAGAAAAAAGAGGCCACTATGGCAGAGCTACTGACAATTCAGGATGAGGAAAAGAAGCTGATTCAAGATGCTTATCGGCAGTTGCTGCGGTCGATCAAATCCGATATGGATGAAGACGACCGCAAGATGATCCGCAAAGCTTATGAAATAGCGGTGCAGGCTCATTCCGAGCAACGACGCAAATCGGGTGAACCTTACATTTTACACCCCATCGCCGTTGCACGCATTTGTGCTGAAGAAATCGGGCTGGGGCCCACCGCAATTGCTTGTGCCTTGTTGCACGATGTGGTAGAAGATACCGACATTACCCTGGATGAAATTGAGCTGGATTTTGGACACCGGGTGCGCAAGATTGTAGATGGATTGACCAAACTGGACAACGCCTACAATGCCGAAAGCCCTCAAGCCGAAAACTTCAAGAAGGTACTTTCCACCCTGGTGGAAGATGTACGCGTCGTGCTGATCAAAATGGCCGATCGTTTGCACAACATGCGTACCCTCGGCTCGATGCCCCGCCACAAACAATTGAAGATTGCGGCAGAAACGAGTTACATGTATGCGCCTTTGGCTCACCGCCTCGGGCTCTACAACATCAAAACGGAGTTTCAGGATCTCTGCATGAAGATCATCGATCCAGAAAATTACCGCCAGGTTGCCGAAAAACTCAAAGAAACCAAACGCGACCGGGAGCAGTACATTCAAGAGTTTATAGCCCCCTTGAAGCAAAAACTGGAAGAGGCCAAAATCAAAGCACAGGTTTTGGGTCGCCCCAAATCCATTTATTCTATCTGGAATAAGCTGAATACCAAAAAAGTACCTTTTGAAGAAATCTATGACCTGTTTGCCATTCGGATTGTAGTGGATGCCCCCCCAGAAAAAGAAAAGCTCAAATGCTGGCAGGCGTATTCCATCGTAACGGATGTGCATACTCCCCTACCCGAACGCCTGAAAGACTGGATCACCATGCCCAAGTCCAATGGCTATGAGTCTTTACACACCACGGTGATCGGCCCGGGTGGACGCTATGTAGAGGTGCAAATTCGCACAGAGCGGATGAACGAAATCTCGGAACGGGGATACGCGGCGCACTGGAAGTACAAAGGGGTGAGCAACCAACCCGACGTGTATGAGCGTTGGCTGGACAGTGTACGCGAGGTGCTGGATGATCCCAACAGCGATGCCATTGAGTTCATGACCGACTTCAAGAACAACAGCTTGTTTCAGGAGGAGGTTTATGTATATACGCCCAAAGGCGATATGAAAATGCTGCCCAAAGGCGCCACCGCACTGGATTTCGCGTTCAACATCCACACCGATATTGGTTACCACTGTATCTCCATCAAGGTAAACAACAAGTTGGTGCCCATGGGGTACAAACTCATCAGTGGCGATCAGGTTCAGGTTTTTACCAGCAAAAATCAAAAACCGACCGAAGACTGGCTCAAAATGGTAGCCACTGGCAAGGCCAAAGCCAAAATCCGCTCGGTAATGAAAGAGGAGCGTCGCCGCAAAGGGGAAATTGGCAAAGAAGCCCTCGAGCGCAAATTGCGCAACCTCAAAGTGGATTTTGAAGAAAGTGTGGAAACGCTGACTAAGTATTACAGCCTGGGTTCAAAAATAGATTTGTACTACATGCTGGCCATCGAAGACAAAACGATACCTGAAATTTTTCGCAAATTCAAGGTCGAGCACAGCAAGCTGGTTGAAATCGAAACCGAAATCCATAAGCCCTTAACGGAATCAACGGAGGTTCAGCAAGAGCAATTGCAATTGCGCAAACCAGGCGTAAAAGCCCGCTTGTTGATCAATGGCGAGCCTGCCGAGCGGTTTGAATTCACCTTTGCCACTTGTTGCAACCCCGTGCAAGGCGATGATATTTTTGCGTACCTGACAGCCAGCGCTGGTTTAAAAATTCACCGCTCCAAATGCCCAAATGCACTACATTTGATGGCGCAGTACGGCTATCGCGTCATGAAGGCAGAATGGGTCATCACCAACGATGTCAGTTTTCTGGCTGAACTCAAAATCATCGGAATTGATGAAGGCGTTGGGGTGATCGAACGCTTGACCCACCAGCTTTCCACGCAGTTGGGACTCAACATCCGCAAGTTTAGCATCGAAGGCGATGAAGGCTATTTTGAAGGAACCGTAAAATTAATGGTGAAAAATACGGAACAGTTGGAGCGCGCGATTCAAGAATTGCAAAACCTGGAGAATATTTCAACTGTTACTAGGGTGAGCTAGTTTGGTTTTGAGTTTTAGGTTACCCACATTTTTTCTCAAAAAAGCAAAAAATCGGGGGCAACTTAAAACTCTAAGCCCAAAAATTAAAACAAAAAAAATGTCCGACAACAAACTTGACGATATTATCCGCGAAGTAAAGAGTATTTTCTCGGCGCATCTGGAACAACACGCCCTGCGGAAAACGCCGGAACGCTACGTTATATTAGAAGAGATCTACAAGCGCAACGATCACTTTGATGCCGATGGATTGTACATCCACATGACCAATCAAAACTACCGGGTAAGCCGCGCCACTGTGTACAACACCCTGGAATTACTGGTCAATTGTGATTTGGTGAAAAAGCACCAGTTTGGCAAAAATCTGGCTCAGTACGAAAAATCATACGGTTACAAGCAACACGACCACCTGATTTGCGTGGATTGTGGAAAAGTATTGGAGTTTTGTGACCCCCGCATCCAAAACATCAAAAATATGATGGGCGAATTGCTCAAATTCAGAGTCATGCACCACTCGCTCAATTTGTACGGGCATTGTGAAGGAGCTTGTGAGCGTACTGCAGCAAAGCCGAAAGAAGAGAATTCATGAAGTTGAATTTTGCACCATTGGTCTTTTTAAGAAGGAGTTATGAATTGAGTTTTTATATTTTTTCGTTTATGCTTGCAGCTTCGCTGCTCCCGTTTCCACCACCTAAGGCACCTCAGACACCTTAGATTCACCTTAGAAACCATAACTTAGGTGAGACTTAGGTGTCTGAGGTGCCTTAGGTGGTGGAAAAAAAAATTCAAAGCCCATATGATCCCATACCTCGACCTGTCGCCCGAAGTTTCTTCAGCGCTACGCTCCAAACAACCCGTGGTAGCGCTGGAAAGCACCATCATTTCACATGGAATGCCCTATCCCCGCAACGTAGAAACAGCCTGGCAGGTTGAAGAGATCGTACGCAAAAACGGGGCCATTCCGGCCACCATCGCCATCATCAATGGCCGCATGAAGGCGGGTTTGAACAAACAAGAAATCAACAACCTGGGAAAATTGGGTACTTCGGTACTCAAGGTGAGCCGCCGCGATCTGCCCGTAGTGATCGGACAGGGCAAAAACGGCGCAACCACCGTGGCTGCCACGATGATCATCGCCGATTTGGCGGGCATTCCGGTTTTTGCCACTGGAGGCATTGGGGGGGTACACCGCGGTGCAGCCGAAACCATGGATGTATCCGCAGATTTGCAAGAGCTGGCGCGTACCAGTGTAGCCGTGGTTTGTGCTGGTGCCAAATCCATTCTCGATCTGGGACTTACCCTGGAATACCTCGAAACCCAGGGCGTTCCAGTACTGGGTTACCAAACCGAAGATTTTCCTGCTTTTTTTACCCGACACAGTGGTTTTCGGGTAGACCAATCCATTGATTCGGCGGAAGAACTGGCCAATATCCTGACCATCAAATGGCAATTGGGATTGAAAGGTGGTGTGGTGATTGCCAACCCGATTCCTGCACAATTCCAGATGGAATACGCCCCTATTGAGCTGGCTATTCAGCAAGCTTTGGGGGAAGCAAATGGCCAAAATATAAAAGGAAAAGACATCACTCCGTTTTTGCTGGCGCGGATCGAACAGATTACGGGCGGAAAAAGCCTGGATGCCAATATCGAGCTGGTATTCAGCAATGCCCGATTGGCGGCGCAAATTGCATCGTACCTGCGGTGAAAAAAACGGGAGAAAAGTCAACTTCTTCTCCCGTTCAGTATGTCTTAATACGCTTTAGCAAAAAGCACCCTGCGCTGTGAAGGCTTGCCCGTGAGGACACAAACCCCATCTTCGGCTACTGCATCGAGCGGGATGCAGCGGATGGTTGCTTTGGTCAATTCCTTAATTTTCTCTTCGGTTTCGGTTGTACCATCCCAATGCGCAGAAATGAATCCGGGAATGTCGCGGTTGAGGACTTCTTCAAATTCAACGAAGTTCTCTACTTTGGTGATGTGCTGATCCCGCATGGCCTTAGCCCGATTGAACAGATTATCTTGGATATCTACCAATAACGCTTCGATGTAATTTTCAATACCTTCCAGCGGTTGCTGAGATTTTTCTTTGGTATCCCGGCGGGCCACCTCGACCTGCCCGTTGGCCAAATCGCGTTCGCCAATGGCCAAACGTACGGGGATGCCGTGCAATTCGTGCTCGGCAAACTTGAAGCCAGGTCGGTTTTTCATGTCCTTGTCGTACTTGACCCGAATGCCCTTGGCCTTGAATGCAGTCATGATTTGTTGCACCACTTCGTCAATGACCGGAGTAGGTTTTGGAATTGGAATGATCACCACCTGGGTAGGCGCCAATTTGGGTGGCACCACCAGGCCGTCGTCGTCAGAGTGCGTCATGATCAAGGCCCCCATCAAACGGGTGGATACGCCCCAAGAAGTAGCCCAAACGAATTCTTGCTGGTTGTTTTCGTTGAGGAATTTCACCTCAAAGGCCTTGGCAAAGTTTTGGCCCAAAAAGTGGGAAGTACCCGCCTGCAATGCCTTGCCATCCTGCATCAAAGCCTCGATGCAATAAGTTTCTTCTGCACCAGCGAAGCGTTCGTTGGCCGTCTTGATGCCCCGAATGACCGGCATGGCCATGAATTCTTCCGCAAAAGTGGTGTAAATGTCCAGAATGCGAAGGGTTTCTTCAACCGCTTCTTCTTTGGTGGCATGGGCGGTATGCCCTTCCTGCCAAAGAAATTCAGTGGTGCGCAAAAACAAGCGCGTGCGCATTTCCCAACGCACTACGTTGGCCCATTGATTGATGAGCAAAGGCAGATCGCGGTAAGAGTTGATCCAGGTGCGGTAGGTATCCCAAATAATGGTTTCAGAAGTAGGACGTACGATGAGTTCCTCTTCCAGTTTTGCATCAGGATCCACGATGATGCCACTGCCATCAGGCGCATTCATCAGGCGGTGGTGGGTCACTACCGCGCATTCTTTGGCAAAGCCGTCAACGTGTTGGGCTTCTTTGCTCAAAAAACTTTTCGGGATGAACAAAGGAAAGTATGCATTGACGTGTCCGGTTTCTTTGAACATTTTGTCCAACTGATCCCGAATGTTTTCCCAGATCGCAAAGCCATACGGTTTGATCACCATACATCCGCGCACTGCCGAGTTGTCGGCCAGGTTGGCTCGTTTCACAATGTCAATGTACCAGTCGGAATAGTTCTCGCTTCTTGAAGTAATTTCCTTTGCCATAATTTTTTGTAGTTTTAGAGTCTGGCTGTTTTGAGCATTTAGAAATTCTGTAATAATGCTGCAAATCGCTAAATTTCTGAATGCTAAACCACCAAATCCCTAATTTTAACACTTGTTAAAACGTCAAAAAATAACTTTAACGCCTTGAAAGTTACACTTTATCATTCTTTTAACAGCAAGTGTGGCGCAAAAGTAATAATTTCGATGTTGTAAATAACGTGACAATGACATCAATAATTCCGCAAGTTAAATTTTTGAATATGAAATTGCTGATGAAACTAACAACGCTGTTGTTGCTCTTCGGGATCAGTGCCACTAGCGCACTCGCGCAATATGACGACGTGTATTACGACCCGGAGCGAAACACCAATCGCAACACCACGGAACGCAAAGCAAATCCGGCGGTGTCTTCACAGACCTACAGCCAGAATTCCGATTCTGACCAGGCGTATGACGATGAAGATTACGACTATTTCTACACTTCCCGTATTCGCCGTTTTCACCGGCCATATACTGGATTTGGGTATTACGATCCCATCTATGTAGACGCGTATTACTATGATGCTTTCGCTCGCCCAGGTATTGCGACGCTGATCTATGACGATCCGTTTGGCTATTATGGTTGGAATCGTCTACAGCGCTGGAGCAGTTGGAACCGATTCAACTCTTTTGGATACGGTGGCTACTCCCCCTTTAACCGCTGGAATTCCTGGAATTCTTTTGATCCGTTTTGGGGAAACTCAGGATTTGGAATGGGATTTGGATTCAACCGTATGAATTCCTGGAACAATTGGGGATGGGGATCCCCTTACTGCGGAAACAACTGGTTCAACACGCCATCCTGGGGTAACAATTATTACTACAACAATAATAATTTTTACAACAACAACTACAACAGCAACCGCAACGACAACAACCGGGGCAATGTGTACTACGGCCCTCGCAATGGCGGTGGTGGCGTAGGTTCTCAGCCTGGCATCGACAATCCAAATGGTCGTTCGCCAAGATTTACCAACGAGCCTGACATCAAGTCGAATCCAGGTACTACACGCCCAGATTACAGCGGAGGCCGCAAATTGGAAGCATCACCCAGCTATGATCCGAACAGAACCGTGCCTGGAGCAAATCCACGTACCGTAACGCCTGATCAGGATCGCAATACGGTTGGTTCTCCCAACAATGCAGACCGTTACCGCGATGCTCGCGAAAACCTGAATCGCACAGATTACAATACCAACCGTACTCCGGGTGCTGTAGATCCATTCAGTGGAGGCCGTCGCCAGGACAATTTGGATCGTAGCTACTCAAATGACCGCTCAACCGTAAACCCTGAGCGTCGCGCTGGAGTGCAGGACAATGGCAATACCCGCTCATACAATACGCCAGAGCGCAGCTACAATGCCCCTCGCTCGACAGACAATGGTGGCATCGAACGTTCACGCAGTTATACGCCTGATCGTTCTTACGAGCGCAGCCGCGAGAATACTGCTCCAAGAAGCTATGATTCTCCACGCAACCAGCCTTCTCAAAACAATGGCTTTGATTCGAATCGTTCGTTTTCAAATCCGCGCAGTTTTGATAGTGGATCAGGCGGTGGCAATAGTCGCCCAAGTAGCCCTAGCCCAAGTCCTAGTGGTGGAGGCAACTCTTCTTCAGGAGGCAGAAGCAATTCTGGAGGCAGACAATAAGAGATCACCATCTGGTTAATTCTTGTTGATGAATTGCCCAGATGACATATTTTGGAGGTGGAGATCGGGTTCGCTGGTGTCCACCTTTTTTTATCCTCGGTTTTGAAAACGATAAATAAAAACCTTGCTATGAAGCGCAATTCGCAACCCCGCATTGTAGTGTGGAGCGTAGTTTTTTCGCTGATGACGATGGTCGCCGCTGCCCAGAATGTTGGCGACGCTGTACGCTATTCCCAGTTTGAATATGGTGGTACTGCCCGAAACGTAGGTGTAGGGAATACCATGAGTTCCATTGGTGCCGACCTATCGGCTGTGGTCAGTAACCCTGCTGGTTTGGGTATGTTTCGGCGTTCAGAATACACGGTTACGCCAAGCTTGTTGTCAAACAATACCAGCTCGCGCTTGCTCAGCGGCAAAGGCAACACCACAACCGCAGATACCCGCTCGGCTTTTAACATCCACAATTTTGGTGTCGTGTTTGTAACCCGCCCACGTTCTGCCAAATGGACCAACGTCAATTTTGGGATCACCATCAATCATTTGGCCAATTACAATCGAGCGTTTAATTTTCAAGGTCGCTCCAGAGGCTCTTTGTCACAGCGTTTTCAGGAATTGGCCAACGGCGGAGAAGGCATAGAGGGTTTTGAAACCAGCCTGGCCAATGAAGCCAGTTCCATTTATGATTTCGATCCTGCCAACGACGGCATTTACGAAGTGGATTATGATCTGAATCCTAAAGCGAATTTGCTGCGTGGACAAACCTTGTTTAGTCGGGGGTCTTTGTCAGAAATCGGTTTTTCTGTTGCTGGAAACTACAACGATAAATTCTCCATTGGTTTTTCCATGAATCTGCCTTCGACCACTTACTCTTCTGAAAAAATTTACACCGAAAAAGACGACAGTCTTGCTGCGGGAGGAGCGGTGCCTTATTTCACCGATCTGAAATACCAGGAAAACCTGCTGACCAGAGGCGTGGGCATCAATGCAAAATTGGGCATCATCTTCAAACCCAATCAAAACTTGCGCTTGTCGGCAGCAGTGCATACCCCCACGGTATTTGCATTCAACGACGACTACACCTATACCCTAGACAACAATTATTTTTCGGATCGCCGCGAGCAAGGGGATTTTTTGGGCAAACAAGCCGTTCGGGAAGGAACGTTTTCCTATACCCAAACCACTCCCTGGCGCATCATGGGCGGAGCGGGATTGATCATTGGCAAGCAGGGATTCATCAGTACCGAAATCGAGCATGTCAACTACAGCAGCAATAAATTCGGGTACAAAGATTATCAGGGTGCAGAAGATAAAGTGAATGGCGAGATCAGCAACCAACTGCAATCGGTAACCAATGTTCGCATTGGCGGAGAGCTGGTTTTTAGCGAATTGCGTATTCGTGCTGGATATGGCGTTTTGCCCTCAATATTTCAGAACGACGATAGCCGCAGCACCGTAATAAGTGCAGGCATAGGCTATCGCAAGGATGATTATTTTCTGGATTTGGCTTACCGCCGCACCACAACTACGGAAACATACTATCCATACCTTACGCAAAATGCGCCATTGCAAGAAGTGGAAAACAAATACACTTTTGGCAATGTGATTTTCACTTTAGGAGTGAAATTTTAATGCGAATAATAGGGTGGAATTAATCGCCGATTTTAAATGGGTCACGTATACTAAACTTTCAAAGTTTAGTATACGTCGAATCGCAATTGCTTTTTAACTGCACATCAATACCGTTCCCAGTCTATCAATTCCATTTTTTGTTTGGACAGCGCTTTCCCGTTGCGTTCCTGGATGCAATAGTTGCCGTTGCGCAGCACCTGGTACTTGTCTTTTTCTTCCCGCCAGGCACCCGACCAATATTCCCGACCATTGAGGGTATATACCTCCACATCCAGCAGTTGCAATCCTTGCTTGTTGAGTTCGTTATTTTTCAGGACAAACCCCTCACTGGTGAGGGATTTAAAAAACGCATGGCTGTCGTTGCCGGGTACAAATACTCCCGCCCACTGCCGTTTTTGTCCATTCCAATAGGTTTTGAAATCGGCCAGGCGTAGGCCTTTCTTGGCCAGGTCTTCATACTTTTTCTGAAACACTTCCGTGTCTTGATCCAGTATGAACGTAGCTTTAGGGGCATTTTGAGCGATGACTCCGGCCCACATTCTGCGGTCGCTGGCAATGTAGGTTTCAACGTCTACCAGGTGCCAGCCAGTTTTGGCCAGTGCGTTGACTTTTAGTAAGAAACTATCCGAACTTTGGTGGGTAATGAAGGCTGATTTGGCGGAGGTTTGATTGAACACGCCATCCCAGCGGCGCACGCTTTTTTTGTCGAGGTAAGAATCCGCATCGGTCAGGTTGTAGCCCAGTGCGCTGAGTTGTTTGGCCTCGGCCTGAAACTGACGGGTGGCATACCCTTTGCGGATCACTTGAGCTTGCTCTCCTTCCTGCCAGATACCGAGGTAATTGTAGGCAGATTTGGCTTTTTCGTTGCAATTGCGGATGAATTCTTTCGCCTCTACGTCTACTCCCAAAACTTTGAGTACCTGCTCTGCAATCAGTTCGGGTTCGGCCCATTCCGAATTGCACATTACGCCAACCCCGATTTTGAGTTCAGGGTACATAATGAAGATGGTACGGGTTTTATTTTGACTTCCAGAGTGGCCTACGCGGAAGGTTTTGCCCTCTCCGCGCACATCAAATCCATAAGCATAATCGGCGTCGGGCTGCTTGGTCCAGATTTGTTCGTAGCTTTCTTTTTTGAGCAATTTGCGTTCCATCAATGCTTTGATGTAATTGCCCAAATCGCCGATGGTAGATTGAAACCCCCCACCGGAGAGTTTCCAGCTCACATCATCGTCCTTGCGGGTTTGAATGTCGCAATCGTTGTCCAGGTAATACCCAGACACTTCATTGGGGTTGTTGTTGAATTGGTAATCCGGTTCGAGGGAGTTCATCTCAAACGGTTTGCGGATCTGCTCATTGACCAATTCAAGATACCCTTTGTTGAGGTTTTTTCGACCGATTTCGTCCAGGGCGGCACCTGCCAGGATGAAGCCGAAAGTAGAGTACAAAAACCGTTCCCCTGGCTGAAATTCCAAGGGAGCTTCCCTGAAAATATCGACTGTGGCTTTGGCATTGAAGGTGTCACGAGAGGGGTAACTCAACAGGCGTTTGCCCCATTGCGGGTAGGTTTTGCTCAAATCGGTGTAGTGCCCCAGTCCACTGCGGTTTTGCAAAAGGTATTTTAGTTTCACCATTGGGTAAGGGTAATCAGGGACATACATGGAAACCGAGTTTTCCAGATTGAGCAACTTTTCCTCCTGCATTTTAAAAGCCAACAATGCAGTGATTGATTTGGACATGGAGGCCCAACGAAAAACCGATTCGGTTGTGACCGGACGCAGGGTTTCCCAGTCGGCGTATCCAAAGCCCTTGCTGTAAATCACTTTTTCGTCCTTGACCACCGTAACGGCCATGCCGATTACCTCTTGCTCGCTGCGTTGCTGCTCAATAACGGTGTCTAAACGGAAAAACAGGGTGCTGTCTTTGGCAAACAATCTTATTTGTGCGTTGAGACTCAGCGAACAAATGAAAATGAAACAAAACAGAAAAGTGATTCTAGGGAGATAATGAAGGCAACTCATTGTTCGTTTGAATTTTGGATCAAAGGTACACAAGACTTAATAAGGAACGGAAACGAAGCATTGAGAATTTAGCGGTTTTCTTATTAGCTTTGATCCTACACTTTTGATTTTCTTATGCGACAGCTCGACAAGTTTCGAATTTACTACAACCATACCATTCATCCCGAGCTGATGCGGATGGAGCGCAAGCGGATCAGGCTGCTGCGTTTGCTGATTTTTTCCGGGGTGCTCTTGTTGACCGTAATCCTGTTTGAGTTTTATGTCAACATTCTGCTTTTCACCCTGGTATTGGCGATACCGATTGTGTTTTACCTGATTTTTTTGGGTTACCGCATTCGCCAATTTTTGCAAACCTTCAAGCCCCACATCATGAAGTTGGTGCTCAACTTTATGCAAGAAGAGCCCAATATTGGCCAATTGAAGTACGAACCCGAAAAATCGCTGTCAAAAGGTACTTTTTTTGCCAGTAAATTATTCGTTTGCAAGCCTGCTATTTTTGAGGGTGAAGACTTCATCAGCGGGCGCGTTGGAGAGATGGATTTTGAGCTTTGCGAGTTGAATGTAGAAGAGAATGCCGTTGTTGGAACTGGTTTGCAAAACGTATTCAAGGGTATTTTTTTGCACGCCATTTTCGCGGAGGAGACTTCCGGGCAAGTTGCTTGTTGGCCGCGGCACCTCAAGCAGTATTTTTTACGCTCTATCAAAGAATTTACCTGGCTGGATGCCTACAATACCGACGACGAAATCCTGTATGAGCCTTTTCGAGAGATGTTTGTTACCTATGCTGCATCCAATACGCATGTAGCGGGCATTCTTTCGGAACCAATGCAGGAAGCCATCGTAGCCTACTGCGAATTCACGGGCAAAGAGATGTATTTCTCCTTTTTGGGCAAGCACATTTTTTTGGCCGTTACCGAGCCGCGTGATTTGATGGAGCCTTACATTTGGCGCTCCAACCTCAGTTTTGAACTCATTCGCAGTTTTTTGGAGGATGTATCCCTCCTATTGGCCATTGTTGAAGACTTTGACAAAACACATTAAATGAAAAGTATATTCACCGCTGTTGTTTTTATCTGGGGATGTATTTCCATGGGACATTCCCAAACATCCAATGCCGTCATTCCCCAAGAGAAATCCCTGATCTGGGAAATCAAGGGGAAAAACCTGAATCAGGCTTCCTTTTTGTACGGAACGATCCACATGATCGGTAAGAAAGACTTTTTTTTGACCGAAGGCACCAAAAAATCTTTCGATCAAGCCAAACAAGTGGCTTTTGAGATCGACATGGAAGAAATGAACAATATCATGGCCTTGGTCCCGCTGTTGATGCAATCGTTTATGAAAAATGATACCACCCTCAAAGACCTCTTGACCAAGGAAGAATACACCCAGGTGGAAGCTCACTTTCAGCAAATCGGTATGCCCATGATGCTGTTGAACCGCATCAAACCCATGTTTCTCTCTGCCATGGATCCTGAATCAATGATGGGTAAAGGCGGGCAAAAAGAGGACATCGTATCTTACGAAATGGAGTTTTTGGAGATGGCTCAAAAACAGAAAAAAAACGTAGAAGGATTGGAAACAGCAGCTTTCCAAATGAGCATGTTCGATAGCATTCCCTACAAGGTACAGGCCAAAATGCTGTTGGAAAGCATCAAAGGAGGTGGCGAATCCAGTGATTCCCAATTTGCCGAAATGGTGGATTTGTACAAGCAACAAGACATCCAGGGCATGCAAGACATGGTAAATGATGAAGGCGGGACGGGCAATTACAACGACCTGTTACTCGTAAACCGCAACCGCAAATGGATCCCGGTTATGGAGAAAATGATGCAAGGTCAACCTACTTTTTTTGCGGTAGGCGCCGGGCATTTGGGCGGCGAGAAGGGCGTTATCGCACTCTTGAGAAAAGCTGGATATACCGTGGAACCAGTCAAATAAAATTACAGTACAAAAATCATCCTTAAGGCTTGATTTCGCTCAATGCCGTTTTTTTTATCTTCTGGTAATTTAGACGTTGAAACCAATTCAGGTTCGTCAAAATTACAGCAGCTATGTCCGTACCAACAGCATTGGAGAACGTTAAGTCAGTAGTTCAGCCCTTTGAAGTCAACTACTTGCTTGCAGCTTTGGAAATGGGGAAGGCAGATGAGTCGGTACTGCGTTTTTTGCAATTCATGACGAAGCTCCTGCCCACTAAATCCGTTACTTTTTTGCACGTACTGCCCAAACTGGATTTGTATTTCACCGACATTGGGCAGAACATGCAAAATTTAATGAAAAGCTTCGATCACCAGGACGAGATCGTTGAAGAAATGCGCCTGAAGGTAGCTGGATACCTGGATGCTGAAGATGGCCCATTGGTGCACTTTTCTACCAAAAATGGCAATCCGCTGGAAGAAGTATTGCAGGAAGCCAGAATCTCAGGAGCAGATCTTTTGGTAGTTGGCCAGCGTTCGGGCAGCGGCAACCATGGTATCCTGGCACGCAACCTTGTCCGGAAGTCGAGCGGCAATACCTTGATCATCCCAGAAAAAAGCCAGGCTTCGCTCAAAACCATTGTGGTACCTGTCGATTTTTCGCCACATTCGTTGCGTTCCCTTGAGTTGGCCGTCGGGATCAATCGGAGTTTGGAGGAAAAAGCCAAAATCATCTGCGTCAATGTATTTGAATTGCCTGCCGTGTTTTCCTATAAAGTACGCCACTCCTATGAAGCCCTCAAGCAGTTGATGGAAGAAGACCGCATGGCCGCTTTCAAGGATTTTCTCAGCCCATTCGCGAACGATAAAGAACATATTGAGATGGCTTTGATTGAGCAGGGATACGGAAACATTGGTGCTTTTCTGTACCAGTTTTGCGAAGACCATCATGCCGATTTGATTGTGGTGGGCGCAAAAGGGCATTCCAAAGTGCAACTGTTGCTCTTGGGCAGCGTAACCGAAAAACTACTGACCCTCAATCAAAATATTCCTACCCTGGTCGTAAAGTAGGTGGTAATATTAATTAGACCTGTTGGTTTTTCCTGTGTAAGCCCCTACATTTACGGAAAAATTGACGTTATGCGCTTTTCGATTGCTTGTGCCAGTACGCTGTTGATCCTGATTTGCTTGATTACGAGCTGTAAAAATGACAAACCTAACCTCGCCGCCAACCTGGACGCCACCGATTGGGACTTTTTCATGATTGAAACCAATGGCAAAAAAGAATCAGCTCCTGCCGGGTTAAAAATCAACATGGCTTTTTTGGAAGGTAAATTGACCGGAAAAGCGACTTGTAATACCTATTCAGCAGAATATTCCATCGACAAGGATGAAATAAAAGTAGGACAAGTAATTGCCACCGAAAAGTTTTGCGACAATGAAAACTGGGATGCCCGCTTTGTAAGCGCCATCAAGAAGGCCGCAACCTGTAACTTATCGGATGAAATCCTCAGTATAATTTGTACAGATGGTACCAAACTGAGTTTCAGCAAAAGAACCCTGGCCAGCATTACGGGCAGCGAAAGTGCAGGTGTGGCCGATATATCCGAGCTACTCAATCTGTTTTCAGATTTGAAACCCAATCAATTGCACTTGTACAGCATCCTGATAGGTACCAACATCGATGTTTACCCTTTTGTGGGAGAAACCATCACGCCCAATATGTACGAACTGTTCGATGCTTCGAGTACTTCAATTTTCCGCCAGGCTACTCAATTGGGTGCCTATGCCATCGGAAAACTGGACGACATGTACATCCTTCGAGTGCCCGGCAACAAAGGTTCCAACTCCATCACCTTGTATACCCTCAAAGACGGCAAATTGCAAGTAGAAATGCCCCTTGCTCTGGCCAACGACGATCCATCGGTAAACATCCAACAAGATGCCTGGTTAAAAGACCTTGACCGGGATGGGAATGCAGAAATCATCGTACGCCAAATCAGCGCGCCTCAAGGCCAACTCGGACAAGAAGTGATTCGGGTTTTTGTCAAAGCTGCGGATGGATCTTACCAACCTTCGCCTACCTTGCGGGCAGAAAAGGCGGATTACCCGTTGGAAAAATTGAAGTAAGGGAGCAAATAAAAATACACTCAAGTTATTGCTGCTGTTGCTCTACATCGATCAGGTCAAATAAGGTATCGACTACGCCTTCGATGTCCGAGTTGTCAAACTCGTACCGCTCTTCTCTGGGGGCATCAATCCGCCACTGCTTTTGGCTGCGCAGCAGGACAAAGTCAGTCTTGTAAGTTTCGTATTGGTCTTTGCACCGGCACTTGCAAAAAGCGGAATCGCCTTTGGTGCGGCATTTGATGGACAAAAAAACGGTAGTTAATTGGGTAGAATCTGCCGATTCGGACTCCATCATCCTGGCTAGATCGGTTAGGCGTTTTTGCTCCGCAGTGGTACTCAGGAGTTTGGCCTCTGCAAATCTGTTTTGGTCGTAATAAGCCTGGTAGGCTTTGACCACCTCTTCTGGTGTTTTGGGGAGTTCTGCTTGTTTTGTACAAGCTGCCAGCACGACAACAGCCGTGCACAGCAGAATGATTATGTATTTCATCGACGGTTTGTTGGGTATACGTTTTTGTGATGAGTACAACTTAATTGCTCAACATCACCGGCATTACAAGCATCAGGATGTCTTCGCCAGGTACTTCTTCTACGGGCAGCAGGATGCCTGCACGGGTAGACGTAGACAACTCCATGCGCACTTCATCCGACTCCAATACGTTCAACATTTCCAGCAAAAACTTAGCGTTGAAACCGATCATCAGTGAATCACCATCGTAGGTGCAGCTTAGTTTTTCTGTAGCTTCGTTGGAAAAATCGAGGTCTTGGGCAGAAACAATCAAAGTACCGGGCGTTACATTCAAGATCACCTGATTGGTGGTTTTGTTGGCATAAATGGCAATCCGCTTTAGGGAACTGGCGAAATCAGCCCGTGAAATGGTCAACAAATTGGGATTGTCGGCAGGAATGACAGCGTGATAATCAGGGTAACGCGAATCGATCAGGCGGCAAGCCAATTGGGTATTGCCAAAAGAAAAGAACGCGTTGGCTTTATTGAATGACATTTTGACCTCTTCACCGCTGGGCAAAACGTTTTTGATCAGGTTTAGTGCTTTTTTGGGTAAAATGAATGAAGTACTTACCTCACTGTTCAAATCGGTGAAAGTGTAACGCACCAACTTGTGGGCATCGGTAGCCACCATTGTGATCTTGCTGAAATCTATCTGAAAATACACCCCCATCATGGCCAGGCGCAACTCGTCATTGCTGGTGGCAAACAGGGTTTTGTTGACGCCCTGAATCAGTGCGTTGGAAGGCAACGTAATCGTATCGTCTTCTGCTTCCGGCTCAGGAATAGCCGGAAAATCCTGGCCATTTTCACCCGAAAGTCGGTATTTGCCATAAGCCGACGTGATTTCGATGGCAAACGTATTCTCGTCAATCGAAAAAGTGATGGGCTGCTGGGGCAGTGCCTTGAGCGTATCCAGCAGGATTTTGGCAGGTACTGCCACCATTCCGTCTGAATCTGCTACTACGTCCATTTGGGTCGTAATGGCAGTGTCCAAATCGGTTGCCGAAATGGTGAGCTTGTTTTCCGCAATGTTGAACAGGAAATCCTCCAAAATGGGTAAAACTGGATTGGAACCAATCGAACCTGCAGCAACTTGCAACTGCTTCAATAATTCTGATGATGATACGCTGAACTTCATAAAGTGTAGGCCTTTTTCCGGGTAAGTTACTTAGGTTAAAAGACAAAAGTAACGCTTATCCCGGACTTTTTGCCAGCAAATAATTAACACTTTGTGGAAAACGCAGGGTCTCCAGGTGGATATTTGACAAATAAAAGTAGAAAACCAGACCAGAGGTTGCCCTCATGGCTACAAATTTTCTATTTTTTTCAGCAATGCCTTGGTCTCGGAGGCGTCCTCCCCGGTTTCATTGGCCTTTTCAATGGCTTTTAGCGCATAGACTTTAGCTTGTTCTTTATTGCCCAATTTGAAACAGAGGGCAGCGGCAGTGTCATTGTATTGAAACATGTCTTTGATCGCAACGGCTTTCAATGCCCAGGAAAGTGCTTTTTCTAAATACACTTTGTCTTTCGTTTCTTCGTAAAAAGCGAGGGCGACATTGTTGTATAGATGGCCGCTAAAGCAAGGGTACTGGTCAAAATATCGGGTTGCATTGATCAGTAGCTCGGAGCTGTTTTTTTTCATCATGTTCTGATTGATCTTAAACAAAAGCCAGTATTGATCAAATAAGTCAGCGGGCAAATATTTGAGTCCGTATGCTTTGGCCAGCGTAAGATCAAAGTCCCGTTGCTCGTAATTGTAGGAATAAAGACTCATGCTGTTCATAACCACCTCGTCAATCAGGTTGAATATTTTGGCCTCGCTATAAGCTTCGATGAAGTCCTTTTTGTGTTTCAGCAAGAAGGGAAAGGTACTTTGCTCGGAAGATTTTAAGCCCATCAACAGGATTTCCATGTTCTCCTTGCTGAGCCAGTTTTCCTGGGTAGAAAAATAAGCCTCATATACGCTGCCCAGCAAGTCGTAGTCGGTCAAATCCATGGCCATTAGAGTCAGCCTTTTGAGCAATTCCGGAGATCGGTCGCCCTGGAAAAATCGGTTTTTCAATGGAAAAAACTGGTGCGCTGTATCTGTACTGTTTGCGCCCATCGCTGCAAATTGTTCCATGGTCATCTTTCCCATTGCACGATGTACTAGCTCACCTTTCCCATCAATAAACAGGTAACTTGGATAGGCCATAATGCCGTATTTATTGGCAAAGTCATTGGCCTCGGCCTTGTCCATGTCCAACTGAACATTGATGTATTTGCCGTTGTAGACCGCTCCCGATTGCTCGGCGGGATATATCTTTTTTTGCATATCCTCACAATTGTGACAGGATAAGGAATAGGCCACTACAAATATCAGTTTGTTTTCGCTTTGGGCTTTGTCCAGAATGGTTGACCAACTATTTTCAGCTGACTCAAATTGAATGCCTTGTGCAAAACCAGTGTGAAGCAGTAAAAAGCTCAACAGCGCAAAAAACGACCTTTTCATATTTCATGGATTTTTGAAAGAGGGCTGAGTAACTCGATGCTGCTCAGCCCTCCGATGGAGGTTGTGATTATTTGAAGTCTCTACACAAAGGTTTATTAAACGCTTTTACAACATTGGCTACGCCAGTTGGATCGAGGTCTTCCCAACTGAATTCACCAGTCAATTGCGCTTCATAAACTGTAGAAGCAGCATTTTCAGCAGCAGTTTCGAGCAACTCCTTGCCCATTTCCTTTGCTTTACGGATCATTTGGCTCTTGATGCTTGCTTTGGCAATGGTTTTGGCACTGGTCACTGCTGCGGATTTAGCCACGGCAGAACCGCCACCTGACAGGGCAATGCCAGCAATATTGGCTACCATTTCGAGGGGAGTCGTCACCTGGCTCACTACGGCCTTTATGCAAGCATTAGAAGAGCGAGCACAACCGGCAGCACACCGAGCAGGGAAAACATTGGGGCACTGGTTGGCCCAGCACACGGGGCCTACGCCATTAAATCCAGCGGGACATGGTACATAACACAGGCCCGCCTGGTTTACTTTCCCTGCGGGGCAGTTCTTGGGCACAGTGCCAGCACCCCTGCCATAACTTGGCTTTGTACAAGACACCCCAATGTCTACAAATCCAGCAGGGCATACCGGGCTACA
>NZ_JBBAKG010000088.1:0-23961 GCF_040403615.1 Haliscomenobacter sp.
TTAATGAATACATCCAAAGCATAGATGTTAAGCATTTAGACGCTGTGGATCTCAAGAAAATTAGTGGGTTGAACCGACAAGTCATTCAGAATTTTAATAGCCGGGAGTGGTTTTCGCTACTCGGATTTGCATTGGTGGCTTTAACGCCTTTTTTATGGGGAAGAAGAAAAGTTAGCTAATTTCTACTCGCTAGCCTAAATCATTCCGGTCATTTTAGCCAATTGAACCAACGCGGTTGTATCCCTTGCACCCAATCGATCAATCATGTTACTGCGGTGGTTTCCGACAGTATTTACGCTAATGAATAATCTTTGGGCAATCTTTTTTGTATCCAAATCTTCCGCAATCAATAAGAGCACTTCTTTTTCTCTTGTAGACAATAAATCGCGTTTGGAAGAATCTTTTGAACCAGAATGAAAGGTTTGAACCAGTTCGCTGTTTTGTCCGTAAGAAATTCTAATCCAATAATTTGTAAAATCTTTTTTAATGAGGTGCTGGATGTTTTGGATGTAATTGAGCGTATATCTAAAATTCCGATTTTCATCTACTTGTACCGGAATCCCCTGTGAAAACAAACGGATTTGTTTGTCATCTGCACGGATAAACCGCATGCAACAGTGGTGAACCTTCATATTCACACGTTCTTCATAAGGTATTTTGGGGAAAATATCGGCTAGCCAGTTCACCGATTCATAAGGAAAGGCAGCATAATCTTTGTGCAAGATGCTTAAGATGCTTTTCATCCGTTCATCTTTGGTTTCATTCGGTAGTAAACCCCAGAATTCTTCCTGACCAACCTCCAATTCAGGCAAATAGGTTCTGTGATTAAATATAGTGAGTATGGTATCTGTTCCCTTCACTCCCTGGAGCAGAAATGTTAACTCTTGCAAGTGTTCCTGCTTGTTTCCCAAGGCTTCATCTCTGAAAATCAAATCTGATAATTGTACGACACGGTCGTAAATGGCTTCTGCTTTGCGAAGGCCAAGTAAATTTTGGGAAAGGGTAGTCTGATTCATAAAAACAGCACTTTGGTTTTCGAAAAATGTTAATTTAATAAATTTCAGCTTGTGTTCTTAATAAAATAGCGATTGTCACTATTGCCTACCCTTATGCGACATTCTAACTTTGTCCTATCATTAAAACATTCACTCATTTAAATCAAATTCAAATCCAATGATCTATCCAAAAGAAAGGGACACCGGCGAATTGGTGATCGGTTTACGAAACAAGTGCGAAGGAGCTTTTTCTACTTTGTATGATAACTACGCGCCATCTCTTTTGGGGGTCACGTATAAAATAGTGAACAATAAACCCGCTTCTGAAGAGATTTTACAAGACGTTTTTGTCAAGGTATGGAAGCATATTCATACCTACGACATCGAGAAAGGCAGTTTATTCACGTGGATGGTCAACATCACCCGCAATACCTGTAAAGATTATTTTCGGAGTAGGCATTATCACTATGAAACATTGATCACGCAAGAGGAATTAGACCATATCCCAAGTAAATTTATCCCTCTTACGACAAATCATAAAGAGATAAGCATTGACTTAGAACTACTTATGCAAAAACTAGACCCTAAACTCAAAGACATTGTAGATCTCGTTTATATTTATGGCTACAGCCAGGTGCAAGTATCTGAAAAATTGCAATTGCCATTGGGTACGGTCAAAACAAGAAGCAATGCGGCATTGAAGCGGTTGAGGTACATTTATACGATTTAAGCGCAATAAATCCATACCCACACCAGCGGAGCAAAATATCCTGTATTGTATTCACTCCTCAACAATCTCCGCTTCAAACAAGCTTTCCAGGTCCGCTTTGGATTGTGTGCTTTCATATTGAAAGGCAAGCATCATCACTACATAAAACAGCACTAACATTCCAAGAGGAATTAAAGTCATTGGGTCAAAATGAGTACTACCAAAGGCTTTGGATAAAAAGCCGATACCAACGGTTCCCACAATTCCGCTCCAAATGCATAGAAAAATAAGCACTGCCACATGTAGCCTCATTTTTACCTTGATCAAACTTCCGTCAAAGGTATTTTCAATGTTTCCGCTGATTCTTGGCAAAAATGAGTTTCGGTAGCTGATGATTCTTGAAATGTTGAAGCTGTTTCCAACTACTTTGCCTTGATAGGGTTTTGTCTCGCGGCGCTGAAACAGCCCGAATCGAAATGCTCTTTCAGGTTCAATGCTGTCTTTGAGCCGTTGAATGAGTTCTGTTGCTTTTAATTTTGATTGGAAGGAGATGTCTTCTGCTGGCAAATATTTCATAGTTGATGGTTTCCCGTTTAAAAAAATGGATCATTTCGGATTTTGAAAGCCCAACCGTGGATGCGGTTGAATCTTGAATAGCCGCTGGAACAATGTCTCGTGACTTGAACCAGCAAACTATCATGGCGAGGAAGACTTGAGCCAGCGGGTCGGACTTTTACAACCATTGCCTCGATTTTGTCATGCACTCAAATGTTTTTTATTAGATTGCCAAATTCGGTTAAGGCAACACACATTTTTTCCCACTCAACCAATACCCCAACAAGGCTCGGTTGTACGTAATTTCCGCAATATGCCAAGTTGTGAAGTGTTGAAAAAGTACAACGATATGTATTTGACTCTTATTAGGTTTAGGTTAGGACTATACATCAAGCATTTTTACTAACCAAGTTAAGGCAGGATCGTTTTCAGCCATTCGGAGTAATCGATATCGTTTTGCTTCTTTTTCACTGAACTCGGGATGCCTCATTTTTATTCCAAATAATTGCAACTTGATTGCATCATCAATCATGTCTGCGCTAAGACGGAGTCTTTCTTCAATTGATTTGGACAACCAAATCTCTTGTTGAATCTTTTTTACGTATAAAGGAGTATCTGGAGATAAATACATGATTACAAAAGGTTAAAGGTTTGGAACATCTTCTAGCAACATTTCTACAATAATATCAATATCCTGTGTAGTCCTTGGCTCAGCGTACACATTCATGGCTACACTACCCGAAAGCATGTAAGGAATACCCAGCGTATTCATCATTTCACATATTTTTTCAAGTAAGTGGAGCATTTAAGGATTTTTTTTCAAAGATACGTTTGATTATCCAACTATCCCAACAAAAACAGCCCCCAAATCAACAACTGCGCCACTACCAAATCGGAATATTCTCCCAGAATGACTTCATTATTGAACCTCATTTTTTTCTTGCCGCACTAGTAAAGCACAGACATCGACAGCCAATATCTCAGCAATCTGGTACAACACCTCCAGTGGAGGCTGCATATCATTGGTACACCAACGTGACACAGTAGATTTATCTCTGCCAACTTGCTCGGCCAGCCAAATGGCAGTTTTGTCTTTTTCGGCCAGGACTACTTTAATCCGATTGAATTTTCTCATGGTTTACTATGCTGCTCTAGATAGTGAAGATAGGTTATGATCAATCAAAACGAGTGAAAATAAATTGATGAAAAATGAAAATATAGTTTCGATTAAAGAAACTTTTAATTATCTTGACCTAAATTTCTCCTCATGTCCGATAAAAAAAAGCATCGTGGTCGCATCCAGGCTCAAGGTGATGGCTTAGAAGCAAGTGAAAACTGGTCACAAGATGAGCCCTTGAGCGCGGAGGATGGCCTTAGATTACTTGAAAAATTACGGTCTAAAATTCCTGAAAAAGAAGCCAAAATCCGCGAAAAAGAATTTGAAAAAGCTGCGGATTTGATTCGCCGGGCGGAAGAAAATGGTGGAATTGATGCGAAATATAGCCAAACTTTTAAAACCAAAGGAACCAACCACGTCAGAGTAGACATTGAAATATTGGGTGGTCGCGCATTTGTGACTTTACTCTTAATTATTTTTGTCTTAATTTGGCTTTTAAACTAACAACGATGGATACCATATTATATCCTGATTTTTTGGAGGACATCACAAGCTATCAAGCTGCTTCCGATTTTTGGCAAGTGAAGCTTGATCCCTTGTTTCGTGAATTGGGGCTCAGCAAACAAAACTATCTGAATACCACCATGGTTAATGGTGTGGCTTTTCAGGATGGCAATCCGATTTATCAGGCTTATTTTCCAGAACTCAAAAAAGCAGTACGCATTATTCAGGAAGAACCATTGTTGCCGGCGGATTTTGGCAGTTGGGTGAATCAGACTGAGGTAAACGAAGAAGAGGTGGAGGAGTTGGTGATCAGTTTGGTGCTGACAGAAGAGAATGTGGAACGGGCGATAGCTGAAATTTACGGTTATTTAGCATAATCAAAGCGTTAAGAATCGTACATACTCGTGCTTCAGAGACGCGGGAATAATGGGTTCAAGTCAGACATTGAACCAGCAAACTAATGGCGTAGAAGACTTGAACCAACTGGGTAAAACAAAAACCATGCGTGATCCATTTGTCGTATCCAGCATTACCTGGCACGAAGTAACCGATGAAGTTGCCATTGACAACATCAACCTGCTTGAAGATGCTTTGCGCAGCCATTTAAAGCTGAGCGACTACGGAGATATTGTTGGAGTTGCCTTTGTTTACATCATCGAACAAAGTGACAACCATACCCATGAAGACAGCTTTATCTACCGACCCAAGCGGAAGGAAATCTACACCCAAATGCGACTGCCTTACGCTGTAGTCCAGCAATCCAGCCCGGAAGAGGTATTGCACCTAATGGCTGCCAAGTATGTTGACACCATGCAGGAGTGGTTAGGCAAGAAAAAATCCCCAATTTTGATGCCCACCGCTTCGTAAAAGATGTGCAGGAACTGTTTGAGCGGCAAGACTGGTTGCAATCTGTAGCGGCTTAAATTGCTCCTAAACCAACAACGATGGATACCATATTATATCCTGATTTTTTGGAGGACATCACCAGCTATCAAGCTGCTTCCGATTTTTGGCAAGTGAAGCTTGATCCCTTGTTTCGTGAATTGGGGCTCAGCAAACAAAACTATCTGAATACCACCATGGTTAATGGTGTGGCTTTTCAGGATGGCAATCCGATTTATCAGGCTTATTTTCCAGAACTCAAAAAAGCGGTGCGCATTATTCAGGAAGAACCATTGTTGCC
This sequence comes from Haliscomenobacter sp., assembly GCF_040403615.1. Classification (NCBI taxonomy): domain Bacteria; kingdom Pseudomonadati; phylum Bacteroidota; class Saprospiria; order Saprospirales; family Haliscomenobacteraceae; genus Haliscomenobacter; species Haliscomenobacter sp. The sequence goes on from NZ_JBBAKG010000088.1 coordinate 5,064, forward strand.
AGCGGATTTTGTAAGTTGGGTGAATCTGACTGAGGTGAACAAAGAAGAGGTGGAGGAGTTGGTGATTAGTTTGGTGCTGACAGAGGAGAATGTAGAACGGGCAATAGCTGAAATTTACGGTTGGTTAGCATAATGCAAAAATGTCCATAGGGTGAATTTGTGCTTTGTTTCCAACAATTTTTCCAGTATTTTTGTAAAATATGAAAAACAGCATAGAACGTATCACCATTAATGCTGAAGTCTCGCATGGCAAACCGAGCATCCGCAATATGCGTTTCACAGTAGCTCAGTTACTGGAGTTGCTTGCAGCAGGTATGACCCACGAAGAAATTCTGGGGGATTATCCTTATTTAGAGCCAGAGGACATTTACGCTTGCTTATTGTTTGCAGCGCGCATGGCAAATACCAAATCCATCATTCCGCTTGCTGCTGCTTAACTTATGTTGAAATTCATTATTGATACGCAACTCCCACCTGCTGAAATTCTGGTTAAATCCTAGTTTCGCTTAAACTTGGATCAAACTTACTTGGCTTCCATTGTTATCCCTTTGTGTGCCCAAACGATTTCCTCAATGTCTGCTTCACTGTTTTTGGCATTCATGCTGGCTCCAGTAACTTTTTTAGGGAAGGCGTCAGTCAAAGTCCAGATGAAAAGTGGGATTTTTAAATCACTATCGATCAAAGAAATGGTGATGGTTTGCCTTTCTACCGTATTCATCTGAATTTTGGTAAAAAAATCATACAAAGCCTTGTCTCCCTTGAACATTCCTTTTTTCATGGTGATGTCGGAATATTTTTTCAGACCCGGCATTTCTACTACGGAAAAAGTGGGATTGTTGCCATTGCGGTACTCGATCACATCAACTTCAGCGTCTAAACCCGATACCTCTTGACAATAAATTTTGGTTTTTCCGACCATCACCTCAAATTGAAAATTTGGAATTGGCCACGGTGCTTCTTGCTTTTCTGACATGATACTTAGATTAAAAGATAAGTTAAAGAATTTGGCTTACGCCATGTAAAGGTCGATCATTTATGTCTCCGCTAGCCCAAGTCTCCCTAAACCAACAAAAAACATCGCACGATCGCTGGAACAATGTCTCGTGACTTGTTCCCATTATTCCGGCGTCTCTGACGCACAAGCATGCGCAATACCACGAAAAATACCCCACTTTAGGCTTTCACTAGAAACGTAACCTTGTTCTTTTTCTTCAATCCGCGGATTAGACTTAAGTCAGCGAAGAATCAGAAATACCCATTAAGGCATTTTTGTCTATGCAAACGGGATAGATTTTTTCGATTCAGGTGAGTTGCAAAAGAATTTTGAGTTTATTATCCAATTCTGTCAACTCATTTGGAGTAAGATTACCTAGAAGTCCTTTAGCTAAGGATCTGTCCAAAGTAGCAATTTTGCTTGTACGAATTAGGGACTGCTTATTTAGTCTATTTATTGGATTTGGCGTAAGTAAAACGTCTGTCGCCTCTTGCCAGCCCGTTTGTGTAGTAACAAAACAGACAGTGAAATCAAGGCTGTTATCAAAAATGACAACTGCAGGCCTGAGTTTGTTGCCACTCAAGTCTGTAAATGGAAATTTGATGAGTAAAATATCACCCTTAGCCATTGTAAACTTCCTTCAAGTCACTTACTGTATATAAATCTTCTTCCTGATTCAAGAAGTCAAACGTTTGACCTTCTGAAGCCAATTGTTGAATGCCCTGAGTGAGCAATTGTTCCTCATAGCGTTTGATGATAAAATCTACAAAGTCAACAATTTCCTCTGCCTTATTTAAGGGAAGCTGATTGATGGCATGAATGGTTCGTTCAATAATGGTTTGTTTTGTCATGGTTCAATAATTTTCTCCAAAGTTATGAATATCCTAGACTGTAACAACTGCAGCATTCTAGGTAATAAACTTTCATCTTTTCTATTCCATTCACTTCAACAACCCCAAATCAAATTCAAACCCCTCCAAAACCCCTTCACCACTCAGCGATTGCTCAAATCCATCAACCTTTTCCACTGTTCCATCTATCCTGAAAATCAGGACTTGGGCTTGGGTACGGTTGATCAGCCAGGCCAATTGCACCCCATTATCGATGTACTCTTCCATTTTTTGTCGGGCTTCTCGTAGGTCGTCGCTTTCAGACATCAGTTCCACCTCAAAATCAGGAGCAAGCGGTGGGTGCTTTCGTTGTTGTTCTGCACTTAGGTTTTGCCAACGTTCGGAGCTGACCCAGGCCGCATCCGGCGAGCGTACAGCTCCATTGGGCAAGCGAAACCCGGTCGAAGAATCAAAGGTGTGACCACCATGTTTGCGTTTCCAGAGGGTTAGCTCGGTGGTTAGTTCGGAGTTGTATTCTCCGGTTTTTCCTCCGGTCAAAGACATAACAGTAATGGTTCCATCTGCGTTGCGCTCCAACTTGAGGTGCCGATTGTCTATACAAAAGGCATAAAACTCATCATCGCTTAAGGCTAAGCGCGACAAGTCGAGGGTTCGACTCAATCGTTCGGCAGAAATGTAAGTTGGGCTGCTTGGAGCAGGATAAGTCATTGAAAAATGATTTTAAAGCAAATTACGAAAAAAAATGGGAATGATTCAAGTAAGGCATTGGAAACGTTTCATTGATGGGGAACCATCCTCATCCCCAAAACCGCACAACAACTGTCCATCTCCGTACATTCCTCCCACTTTTAGCATTTCACAAGTCACTCAAAAACAAACTATTACATTCTTGGCACATCGTTTGATCAGTAAAAGTAGAAAATGGGAAAAACCAAACCGCTATCCATCCACTTCAATCATTCATCCGATTATGTTCCGCAACTATTTAAACATCGCGATCCGCAACTTGGTCAAAAACCGCCTCTACGCGGCCCTCAACATTTTTGGGCTGACCATTGGCACCATTTGTTGCTTGTACATCTTGCTGTATGTGCAGGATGAACGCAGCTACGACAAACACCACCAGGCAGCGGAACGCTTGTATCGGGTGACTTCCGAACTCAAATTCCCGGATTCCAAAGATGCCAAACGCCTGTCCACTTGTTCGCCTCCGATTATTCCGGCCATGCAGGCAGAATTTCCGGAAGTAGAAACATCAACCCGACTCGTTGATCCTGCGCCATTTGGGATAGAACGTTACCTGTTTAAAGTAGGAGACAAGGTCTTTTATGAAAACAAAGGTTACGTAGTAGACAGCACTTTTTTTGAAACTTTTGACTACCATTTTATAGTCGGAAACCCCAAAAAAGCGCTCAATGCGCCGCAATCGATGGTGATTTCTGAAGCTTTGGCCATCAAACTTTTCAATACCACCGATGCGCTGAATAAGACCTTGCAGGTCACCGGCCAGGTGGATGAGGAGACTTACAAGGTCACCGGAGTATTCGATAATTCCCTGGGCAAAAGCCATTTGATGCCTGATTTTTTCACGCCGATGAATTCCAGAGGCATGGGGGAATTCGTCCGTAGTGACAACACCTGGTCGGGCAACAACTTCCTTTTTGGGTACCTCAAGTTTAAGCCTGGCACGGATGTACTGGCTTTTGAGGCCAAACTACCTGCATTCATCGAGCGCCATGGCGGAGATCAACTGCGGCAGATGAAGATGCATAAAAAATTAATCCTGCAACCCGTAAGCGCCATTCACACCAACGCAGAAGGCCTGGATGCTTCTGAAGGAACGAGCGAGCGCTTCCTGAACATGTTGCTCCTGCTTGCGGGATTCATTCAATTGGTAGCCTGCATCAATTTTATGAACCTGAGTACCGCTCGTAGCACCCGCAGAGCAAAAGAAGTGGGCGTGCGCAAAGCAGTTGGGGCAGCCCGGGCTTCCTTGATGGGGCAGTTTTTAAGCGAGAGCATGCTCATGACCCTGATTGCGGTGGGGCTTGCGGTGCCATTGCTTTACTTGCTTTTGCCCCTGCTCAATCAGGTCACCGGAGCAGCATTGGGATTGCAGCTCACCCAAAATTGGTCTACCTGGGCAATGATTGTCGCTTTGGTTTTGCTTACCGGTGTTGTGGCAGGCAGCTATCCGGCTTTTTATCTTTCATCGTTCAATCCGCTCAGTATTTTCAGAGGAATGCGCGATGCCAAAAGTTCTACAGGGGCCATCAACCTGCGCAAAGCCCTGGTGGTCAGCCAATTTGTTATTTCTTCGGTATTGATCATTGGCGCGGTGGTCATTCAGCGACAGTTGGACTATATGTTGAAGCAGGATTTGGGTTTTGAAAAGAATCAGAAAATTGTCTTTCCGGTACGGGCCAGCCAAAGCCACACCCAATTGGAGCGATTCCGCAATCAATTGTCTTTGCTGCCAGAAGTGGCCGGAGTAACCGGCATGTCTGCCTATCCGGGGCAGTTTGTCCCCAACGACATTTCGATGTACAAAGCAGGCGAGAGCATGAAAAGTGCTACAAACATCCGTTTTGCTTTTGCGGATGAACACTTTATGCGCACCCTCAAGGTCAAGCTTTTGGCAGGTCGTGATTTCACGGTCAGAGATACTTCTAGTGGTGAATCTCGTGCCAAGGTCATCGTGAACGAAACTACGCTCAAGAGCATGAATATCCCCATGGATCAAGCGCCAGGAATGGTATTGACCAGTGATCGGGACGGCGGTGCGCAAATCCAATTTACCATTGTCGGGGTGATGAAGGACATCAATTTTGAGCGCATGTCTGAAAAAGTGACGCCTTACATGATCACCATTGCGCCCCACGAAGCTTTGCCACAAGTCATCACGGATGTGAATACAAAGGATTACCCGAGCTATCTCCAAAAAGCGCAAAACATTTGGACAGAGCTGTTTCCTGGCATTCCATTTGAGTATGCCTTTTTAGATCAGGAAGTAGCCAAGCTTTACAATACCGAGCAAACTTTCTCGCGCATCATTGGCCTTTTTACCCTGATTGCCCTACTGATTTCTTGTCTGGGCTTGTTTGGGTTGTCCGTTTTTGCCGCAGAGCAACGCACAAAAGAGATTGGCATCCGCAAAGTACTTGGTGCAAGTATGGCCAGTTTGACTGGCTTATTGGCACGGGATTTTGTGGTGCTGGTGCTTATTTCCATCTGCATCGCGTCTCCCATTGCCTGGTATTTGATGAGTCAGTGGCTACAGCGTTTTGCCTACCGCATCCAGATCGAATGGTGGATATTTGTGATGGCTGGAGGCATTGCGGTTGCCGTTGCTTTTTTGACTGTAAGTGTGCAGAGTTTGCGCTCAGCGCTGGCAAACCCCGTGAAGTCACTGAGAAGTGAGTGAAAAAAGCCAGCCATTAGGCCATCACGCCCAGGGCAAACGCGTTAAAACAGCAAAAAAATTGCGTTTATTTTTTTCAAAATTTTGATTTTCAACATCTTGCAATATCATCTGCTAAATTTCAGAACCCCCAAAACCTGGAAGGCAGGGACGATTGGTTCTGATTTTTATTCGTTGAAGCAGCTTCGCTGCTTGTTTTTTTACAACCGTGACGACGCGACGGCGCGACGGGAAGTGTGCTTCGCACACTTTTTCGTCGTTTTACGTCGCGCATTTGGCGCAGCCAAATGAATCGTCGCGCCGTCGCGTCGTCGCGGTTATAAAAAACGATTGGGCTGCGCCCAATCCAAAATGATTTAAAACTAGAACCAATCGACCCTACCTTCCAGGGGTTGGGGGTTGGTAAGTATGCGTAACATATTACATTGCAACAACAATTTTTATGCGTTTGCCCTACCCCATCACCCCCAAAATCTGCACATACTGCAACAACATGATCGTTTTGGCGTCTTTGATTTCGCCGGCTTCGATCATGGCCAATGCTTGGGAGAAGGGCAATTCCAGCACTTCAATGTTTTCCTGTTCGTGATCGAGGCCGCCGCCGCTGCTTACTTTCATGTGGGGGCTGTATTCGGCTACGAAAAAGTGTAAAATTTCGGTCACTGAGCCTGGTGACATGTAGGCTTCAAACACCTTGCGCACATCGTGGATTTTGTAACCGGTTTCTTCTTCGGTTTCGCGGCGGATGCAATCTTCCGGGTTGTCCTGATCCAATAGGCCTGCGCAAGCTTCGATCATCATGCCATCCGGGTTGCCGTTTACATAGGTGGGCATGCGGAATTGGCGGGTCAGGATCACGTTTTTTTGCTCGGTGTTGTACAGCAAAATGGCCGCGCCGTTGCCCCGGTCGTAAGCTTCCCGGCTTTGGGTTTCCCAGGAACCGTCTTTCTTTTGGTAGTCAAAGGTAATTTTGCGAAGGGTATACCAATTGTTGGACAGCACGTCCGTTTGAGTAATGTTTACGTTGGGCATGGGTGTTATTTTGTAGGGTTGCCAAGAATAGGTACGAAAAACAGCATGTAATAGTATTCAATCTCCAGCAATTTGCGCATTGGTAAGGATCAACATAGTTTTCTAGGGTTGTACAATCATTTTCAAATTTTCGTTGGGCTTGAGCAGGACTCCTTTTTTCAAAACATACGACTGAAAACCTTTCAACTGGAAAGTATTCAGCGCAAGCTCCCCCTGTAGTACTTTTAGATCCACGCTGGCGCTTTGGCCACTGCGCTGAATGTTGACCGTACCCCAGGCATAACCATTCGACCAAAAATACTGACCGTCTTTGGCCTCAAATGCCATTGATTTTTCTACTCCCGAGTATTGAAAGCCACTCAACGCCAATACTGCTGACCAACTGGCCATGGCGCGGGCGTAGTGGTGTCCGCACTCGGGTTCGTCAAAAGGGTTGCGCTTTTCGCCATCAAAACGATCGCGAATGCTTTGAATGCACTGTAACCCTGCCTCGGTTTGTCCTTCGTACAACATACCTACCGCGGCAGCGTATTCAAAGCCCGACATCGATTCGGCAAAATACGGGAAGGGCACTTTGAGTCTTCCCTTGGGCCAACTGGCCATAATCAGCCCCGACTCTTTGTCCATCACATAAGATCGCATGTTGTTGAATACATTGTCGAAGCGGGGGATAAAGTTGTTTTTCATCACCGTCTGCAAGGCCGTTTGGATGTTTTGTTTTTTCCCCAGATAGCCCAGTCCACAAATGTGCGCCATGTATTGCCCTACTACCTGATCTACCAAACAGCCTTCACCCAACTGAAACTCGGGAATAACTGTAGCCGAATTGCTGCGGTCAAGGTACTGGTGGGTCTTGGGATCGGTGATTTTGTGCTCGTAGTAGTCGCCATTGAAGAGATGTTCATCCACCCATTTGCTGCCTTTGGCAAAAATCAGCTCGCATTGCTGGGCAAAAACGGGGTCGTTCATTGCCTTGGCCATCGCAGCACTGGCTTTGAGCGCACCAAAATACCAAAACTGCATCTGCGGATTGGGGCCGTAATAGTTGACATCCATGGTATTGTGCTGTTCACCTTCTTCTACACCGTCCTGATTGGCATCCCAGCCATTGGGTATCCAGGCATACGACATGGCCGCTTTGACCTTAGGCCAGTGCTTTTTCAACCACTCATTGTCTCCTGAAAGTTTCCATTCGCGGTAGAAGCGCATGATTGACCCCATTTGCCCGTCGGCAGCCGCAACGTGGTCTATTTTAAGGTTACTTTCCAAGGGTAGACTGACGCGATTCATCATTTTGCCATTGTCTTTGGTGCCATATACCATTTCTACTTCGCGCATGGATTTGGCCAGGTCACCAAACAGGAAAGCCGTGGCGTTTTCGTAATTCCAAACGTGGGTGCAATTGCCATAGCAAGATCCTGCCTCATTCATGACCCCTTCCCAGCCCATCAGGTGTCCGGAAGGAAGGCGAAAAACGGTTTGCGAGCGCAAAGTTGACAGGTTAAACAAAGCTGCTTCCTTGACTACTTCTGGCAAGTTGCTTTTCACAAAAGCATTGACAAATTGGATGCTGCGCGCTTCGAGTTCAGCCAGGCGCGGGGCTTCCTGAGCAATTACGGCCCAGGCATCTTTGTATACCGTGGTGTAGTGATTGCCAATGATTTTGCCCTGGTAGCCAAAAGACCAGGCATTGTTCCAGTCCAGGCGGTTGGGGAAATGCCAGCTGATGTAAAAGGTGAAAGTTTGGGTACTCCGGGCAGGAATGCTTTTTTTTACCGCCAAAGAGGCCATGGGGTTGTCGTCAACCAATTTATCCTTGTCGCTGAGCAAGCCGTCAGCGCTGAAGTCATCCCAAAAATCCAGGATGGAGTTTTCCCAGTCGTTGGGGGTAGAGGATCGCCTCCAGGTAACCGTTTCACGGTCGGCAGTACTCAGGGCAATCGTTCCCCAGGCAGGATTCTGTGGGTCAACACCAGTGCTGGACATAAAAATCCCTTTCAATTCAGGGCTTTCCCGGTATTCATTCTGGTTGTTTTTGGCACCCTGATAGACCAGGTCACCTTTCCAGTTTTTGCTTTGTTTACTGCCGTCGATGCCAACAAAATTGCGCATGGTACCACATACGGCCACTTCCATGGCTGCATCGGTGTTGTTGGTCACTTCGTATTGGAGTACCGCCAAGGGAATGCTACTTGCGGCCACATCTCCGGGAACAAAGGGGTTGAATCCTTTGATTTTTACCGAAATCGGGAGGGCATCGTCGCTGAGATTGACTTGCCCAAAAGGATAAGCTGCATCAAAGGATGCCTTCGAAAACCTGGGCATGCCATGGTGGTTGACTGGGCGGCCTTCGTAATGCTGGTACTCGCTGGGATGAAATGGGCCAAGCAAAGCTTTGCTTTGGGCGGGCAAGTCCTTGGATTTAACGTACACTGCAAAAAATGGCGCTTGATTGCCGTCGGTAATGGTGCTGAAACGTTTGCCGGGCTTGTTCATGATCTCCCAATCGCGCAATTCGCCACGACCACCCAGAGAGACTGTTCCGGTGCCAATGCCACCCAATGGCAAAGCAATGTTCAAGAGGTGATCTTGGTCATAATGCTTCAACACAGGCCATTCACGAGCAGGTTGAGCTTGAAGTGCTGCTGCGAAAAGCAACATGCCGAAAAAGTGGAAGAACTGACGCATATTTTCAGGTTTTGGTGTTCAACGTTTCACCCCAAGTGCTTTGAATTGAGCAGCAGCGTGTAAGATATCAGGCTGACCTAGGCAACTCGATGTTGCCAAGTGGTGTATAGGTTAGTGTTCATTTTGGTGCTGAATGTAGGGTCAAGTGATGCTTCAAGATCAATCCACCAAATAAGGATTGTTACGGCGTTCTTCACCGATCGTCGTTGACGGGCCGTGTCCGGAAAAGACCTTTACTTCATCCGGCAGGATCATCAGTTTTTCTTTGATGCTTTTCATCAAGGTATTGAGATTACCACCAGGAAGGTCATAACGGCCAATGCTGTTTTTGAATAGTACATCGCCTGCAATCAGAAAGCGGTCTTTTTCGCAGTAAAAAGAAAGGCTGGCCGGGGAATGTCCCGGGGTGAAAATGGCTTTTAGGGTGGTATTTCCAAATTGAATCAAATCGCCTGCGGTCAAAAATTTGCCAATGGCGGGAGATGGATCGTATGGAATGTGGTACATGGAGGCAACCTGCAAGCCGCTGTCCAGCACAGATTGTTCGCCTTGATGGGCTTCCAGGGTCAAGCCAAAAGTATTGGCGATAAACCGATTGCCCAACACGTGGTCGATGTGACAATGGGTATTGATGAGCCGCACCGGACGCAAGGCAAGACGGTCTATTTCGGTGATCAGTTCTGCTTGTTCCTCGGGGGAAGAGCAGCCGGGATCCAAAATGATGCATTCTTGCGTATCATCATAGATGAGGTAGGTGTTCTCCTGAAAAGGATTGAACGTAAGCTGGAGAACATTTGCCATGGTTTTTTTCGTTTTGGTTGTAGATTTTCACAAAAATGGTTAATTTGAGAGGTATGTTGTGGAGAATAAGCAAGAATATTTTTAAGCATCTAATTTTGACGCCCTTTTTGAACTCTCCACCCCTTTCATATGTCCTAATTAGATAAACAGTTGAATATGCGCAGTTGTCGTTACATCTTGGTTTTCATTGGAGTATGTCTTTTCTCTATTGGAGCCTTTGCACAGAGCAGCAATCAGGTTAAATTTGGAAAAAACCGGGTTCAGTACCACCGCGATTTTGATGAATGGTCGCAGTACGAAAGCGACAATTTTTTCGTGTATTACTACGGAAAATCGCGCAATGCTGCCCACAAGGTGGTACAGATGGCTGAGTACGATTTTGATGAAATCCAGGCCTTGCTGGAACACCGCATGAATGAAAAGCTCCAAATCATTGTATATGCCGATGCCACCGATGTAAAACAGAGCAACATCGGCTCTGAGGATTTGTTTGTGAGCAGCAATAACCAAACCAAGGTTTCGGGCACTACCATCTTTGTTTATTTTGATGGCAACCACAAAAATCTGCGGGAGCAAGTACGGGAGGGCATCGCTGCGGTATACCTCAACACCATGCTTTTTGGGGCGAACATTCAGGAGATTGTCCAAAACGCCGTAATGCTCAATTTGCCCAATTGGTTCAAGGAGGGCCTGGTAGCTTATGCCGGACAAAGCTGGAATGTAGACCGCGACAATGAACTGCGCAATATCCTGTTGAGCCGACGCTACAAGCGCTTCGAGCGTTTTGCCGATGATTTCCCGCGTTTGGCGGGTCAATCCATGTGGTATTTCATCAGTGAAAAATATGGCCGCCCATCGGTTTCCAACCTCCTTTACCTGACTCGGATGAACCGCAGTGTAGAGAGTGGTTTTTTGTACGTCCTCGATCAATCTTTCCAATCGGTGATGCTGGAGTGGGAACAGTTTTACCGTACCCGCTATGAACTTGACATCAAAGGGCGGCAAGTACCACAACCTGCCCAGATTGTAACCCTTAAAAAGAAGAAGGAACAACTTCCCTTAACTCAGCTCAAACTTAGCCCAGATGGCAACAAAGTTGCTTATGTGTTGAATGACTTAGGGCGTACTACGGTGTATTTGTATGATTTGCAGCAAAAAAAGAAAACCAAAATATTCCGGGAAGGCTACCGCAACGCCTTGCAAGCTACTGATTTCAATTACCCACTCATTGCCTGGAATCCTACCGGACAACAGTTGTCGATCCTGTATGAACGCCGCGACAACCTCAAGTTGGCTACCTATGACCTGCGCAAAAAGAAGTACACCACTGAATTGCTTTCGGAGCAGTACCAGCGCGTTTACAGCATAGATTACGTGGACAATTTTAGTTTGGTGTTTTCAGCAGAAGTCAGCGGCCAATCTGATATTTTCGTGTACACAACGCGTACGCGTCAAAGCCAGCGCATTACCGCCGATATTTACGACGATCTAGATGCTTCCGTAGTCAATGTAGGCAACCGCAAGGGGATCTTGTTTACGTCCAACCGACCGGATATTTTCTTGCGTACCATCAAACCGGACAGTATTTTACCAGTAGGTGCGCTTGATGTGTTTTACTACGATTTGAAAGGAGAAATGCGCGAGTTGGTTCGGGTGACCAATACGCCCTTGGCCAGTGAGCGCCACCCGATGGCAGTAGATACAACTTTTTTCGCCTATCTAAGTGACCGACAGGGCATTTACAACCGGGAATCTGGTTTTTTAGAAAAATACATCCGGGAGTATCAACGGCATATTTACTTAAAAGACGGCTCTGAATTGGTGTGGCCGATGGATTCTTCCGTTGCCAAACTAGATTCCGCCCAAATCGATTCGGTCGTACTCAGACCTGTAATCAGGGAGCGTGCCATTACGCACATAGAAACGAATTTGCCTTATCACCTCAGCAATCAACACAGTGCGCCGTTGAGTGGTAAGGTGGTCGAAGCGTATGCGGCATTGGGGAAACAATCTTTTTATGTCAATCCGCTTAGTCCAACCAATTCAAGTATACCCGCTATCACCATTTTTCGCGCGAGAGAACAACACCTTGAGCACTTGAAGCTACAAGCCCGAAGGGATACAGTTTCGGCGCTTCCACCAGCTGGCTTGCCCATGCAAACTGATCGAATTCTGCCACCCAAACCAGTGGCAGACACCCTGGATGTAGAGGTGGAAGCATTGCTTGCTGAAAAGAAAGATACTGTTCCCGTAGCGGTAGCTGAAGTGCCTCAGGAAGAGCCTTTTTTGTTTCAGAGTGAATTTGACAATCTAAAAACCACCGCTACTCCGCCTCCAAGCAAACCTGCCGAACAACCCAAGCCCGTTCAAACCGAACCCGTAATAACAGTTGCCCCAACTCCTGCACCAGTACGACCTACGGAAACGTTGGTTCCTGTGACCAGTTCTGTTTTTCCATTTCTAATGTCACCACTCAAGAAATTGTACATCCTCAACCCGACGCGCGCAATTCCTTATCGTTTGCAATTCCGTTCGGATTTTGTGACTTCACAAATGGACAATTCGCTGCTTTTTGATGGGTTGGAAAGTACCGCGGCCAATCCCGACGGATTCCAGCAACCACCTCCAGGGATTTTGCTCAAAGCCAACATCAAAGACCTGTTTGAAGATTACGAGTTTGAAGGTGGAATTCGCATCCCGACCACTTTTAACGGGGCAGAATATTTTGTTACGTTCAACAACAAAAAACACCGCCTAGATCAGACTTACGCGATATACATGCGCAATACCCGCTTCAACGACGACAGCCCGACCCTGGTGCCCCGCCGCAGAGAGTACAACATTCTGCTGGGTCAATACGGCGTTAGGTACCCGCTGGATGTATTCCGCAGCATTCGGGCTACCACAACGCTGCGGCGAGACCGCATGGTACAGCTGGCTACCGACCGGGCTACCTATAACGTTCCCGATCAGACCAGCCAACGGATAGGGCTGCGCCTGGAATACGTTTTTGACAATACGGTAGATATTGCCTTGAACCTTCGCACCGGTACGCGTTATCGGGTCTTTGTAGAATCCCAAAAGAAATTTTCGGTTGGCGACAATTCCAATTTTGACGTCAATTTCAACAAGGGTTTCATGACGATCGTTGCTGCGGATTTCCGAAATTACCAGCGGGTTTTGCGGCACTCGATATTGGCATCGCGTTTTGCGGCAGCAACTTCCTTTGGGTCTGAGCGCATGTTGTATTACTTAGGTGGAGTAGACAACTGGTTGTTTCCCAAACAGAACAACGATATTCCTATACCCAGTGGAAACTTTGCCTTCCAGACCCTGGCTGCAAATATGCGTGGATTTCCCACCAATATTCGCAATGGCAGCTCTTTTGCGCTGATCAATACCGAATTGCGGATTCCGCTGTTCCGCTATTTTTCGAGACGTATTCAGGCGCCTTTGTTCAAAAATTTCCAGGTAATTGGGTTCTTTGACCTGGGTACGGCCTGGGAAGGAAAAACACCTTATCGCGACGACAATCCACTGAACACTTCCAAGTTTCAGGATGGGCCATTCATTACCACTACGGTCAATTATTTCCGGGATCCAATTGTGGCAGGTTATGGTTTTGGGGCAAGAACAACGCTCTTTGGCTATTTCATCCGGGCAGATTATGCCTGGGGGGTTGAAACGCAACGGGTACAAAAACCAATATTGTATTTGTCGTTGGGGATGGATTTTTAAGCTTTAAGTAAGAAGAAAAAGAAAAAAAACGGCACTTCGGCTTCGCTCAGTGACCGTTTTTTTTTCTTTTTCTTCTTACTTAAAGCTTATTGAAAAACATATTCTTTGTTTCCTTGCTTACAACCAAGCTGCCTTTGGTCACCACCATTTGTTCCACCACCATTTCATCGGCGCTAATGAGGCGAACCTTGGCGTACTCCAGGGTATCTGTGTCGTGGGGCATCAAGATGATGAATTCGGTGCATTTCGAAAGCATCCAACGTCCTGTTTCTTTTTGCATTGGGGCAGCGTTGCTAGGGGCAAGTGAAAAGGAATAAGAACCATCGTTGTTGAACCGCAGTTGGGGAATTTTGCTATCAGCCTGGGTGGCCAATACTGTGTTTTCCCATGCGCCCATCAGCGTTTGATGATTTTTGTTCCACTGAGTTGGTGCAACCTTCTTTCCGTAGCTTAGGTGAATTACCGAACGCATTTCACTGGCAAAAGGGATCAGGTCTAATCCACGTGGGGTAGGAACGGCAGTATACTGAAAACTGGAGCCCGCATAATCCCGGAAGGTTACGACAGGAGTTTCGTGCTTTATGTCTACAGTCCAATTGTAGCGGGCCATTGCTGGCCATTCGGCGTAGGTGTTGTTGATTACATTGGCTACACCATTGTCGTAAAATTCCATCATCAGCCCAAAACCTGTCCATTGTGTTGCATCTGCTTCACACCAGGTGTTGGAAATCAAATTGTTGCGCAATTGTTCAGCGGAAAGTACTCCTGCGAAGGCAGGTTTCAGGGTAAACACAAACAGCAGAGAAAGAAAAAGGATTTTCATGTCAATAGGTTTTAAAGTCGGGTGTAAGCACTGGAATCATTCTTTCACCCAAGGACAAATTTACAGGCAAAAGGATGGCTGTGTCAACTAGAAATCGATAACTTTCTTGAAACTTTAGATGAACCTTAACATTTGCCGATAAAGAGGTGTTTTTTAGGACCCCTTTTGTTCCCTTTTGAACCTGCAAACGTTTGTTAAAATGAATTTTGAATGCTGATCGAAACCCGTGGTATTGTTTTTCGGAGCCTGAAATATTCCGAAACCAGCCTGATTGTAGACATCTATACCGAAGCCAAAGGCTTACAAAGCTATTTTGTCAATGGGGTGCGCAGCCAAAAAACCAGACAAAATGCGAGCGTTTATCAAGTGATGACCCTGGTAGATTTGGTCGCAGGTGTGCGGGAAGATCGCGGCTTGAATCGAATCAAGGAAATCAAAACGGCTTTCATCTACAGTTCCCTTCCTTTTAATGTGCGCAAAAGCGCAGTGGGGATGTTCATGGCCGAAGTAGCCCGCAAAACCATCCGCGAAGCAGAATCCCATTCCGAATTGTTTGCTTTTTTGTACAATACGTTTTTATTTCTGGATCAAACGAATTACCCAGTAGCGAATTTGCACTTGCATTTTTTGGTGGAATTGAGTGGTTTTCTGGGCTTCATGCCTGGAGGGGATTTAAGTGAGGAATCACCAGTTTTTGACCTTCAGGAAGGAGTTTTTTGCGATTCATCGCCCAGCGCAGGGTATTGTCTGGATCTGGAATTGAGCAAAGCTTTTTATGCCCTGCTGCAAACCAATTATACCGACTGCCACCTTTTGCGCATGAACTCCATCCAACGGCGATTATTGCTGAGCAAATTGCTGGATTACTACCGTCTGCATTTGGAGCATCTGCCGGAGATTCATTCGCACCAGATTTTGCAGGAGGTGTTGGAGTGAATATGTAATTTGAGCATTAATCTCTGTAAAAAAACACATTTCCACACAAAAGGCAAAACTCACCTATCCCCCTCCAATTACCTTCCAAAACCCCTTCTTATACGTCTCCGAAACTGGCATATACTTCTCCCCAATTTTGATCACCTCCTTTTCAATGGACTCAATTTTATCAATTGCCACCATATAGGATTTGTGTACTCGACAAATCAAGTGGCTCGGAATTTCCAGTTCCAGTTCGCCAAAGGTTTGTAAAGTCATGATCCGTTTATGCAAGGTATAGATGCAGCGGTAATCCCGCATGCCTTCGATGAACAGGATTTCGTCCAACATGATTTTTTCTAGGCGGTACTCGGTTTTGACAAAAATGAATTTTTTATTCGGCAGGGCTTCGGTTTTCATCAGGTTATTGCGCACTTTATCCACCGCCTGTACAAAGCGTTCAAAATCGAAAGGTTTCAGGAGGTAATCACATACGTTCAAATCAAAACCCTTGATGGCATAATCCGGGTAGGCCGTCGTTATCACCACTTGGCTGTTGATTTTGGAGGTTTCCAAAAGCCGAATCCCTGAGACTTCCCCCAGATTGATGTCCAAAAAAATCAGGTCAACTTGGTTGGATTGTAAAAAAACCAGTGCATCGGTAGCATTATCGAAGGTAGCGAGCAGGGTCAAAAAGGGCAGTTTTTGCACATACCCTTCGATACGGTCTAGTGCCAGCGGTTCATCTTCGACTATGATGCAGCGGATTTCCATGTTTGGTTCAGCGTTAGTTTGACCTGGTAAGTATCGCCATTTTTTGAGATTTCCAACTGGTGTTTTTTCGGATAAAGCGCCAACAATCTTTTTTGGATCAAAGCAATGCCCAAACCGCCGTATTCCTGGGGGTCTTGGGCACCTTCTTTGTATTTGTTGGTGCAATCAAAAATCAGTTGATTGTCGGCAATGGTGATGTGGATCTGCACGGCGTTTTCCTTTTCGCGCATCGCCGAGTGCTTAAAGGCATTTTCTACCAGCGGGATGAACAACATCGGTTCAATCAGCCGATCGTGAACCTCTCCTACCACAATGTACTCCACATAATTGGGGGTGGCGGTGCGGATGCGTTGCAAATCGATGTATTTCTCGATGTAGGCCAATTCTTTGGACAGGGGAATTTTTTCCGTTTTGGTTTCGTACAACATGAAGCGCATGATGTCTGATAGTTTGTTCAAATACAAGGAGGCTCGGACAGCATCTTTGCCGATCAACACATCGATGTTATTCAGGGTATTGAACAAAAAATGGGGATTGATTTGGGATTTGACCAACGCAAGCTCCATTTCGAAATTTTTCTGACTGAGGATTTCTTTGAGTTTGGTTTCGTTGTACCAACTGATGAAGCCCTTGATGACCAATCCGACACTTCCATTCAACACTGCGGTAATGGCCAGCATCGTGGTAATTACGCTCCCGGAATTGAGCCCATCATTAAAAAAGGAAAAATCGGGAAACAAGACCGAAATGATCGCAGCACTCAGTACCCCGCAGCCAATGGCTGCGGCCAATCCGACCAGAAACAAGGCCAAAATTTTTCCCCGTTGTAAAAATTGCGGAAACAGCCAGGTATAAAATGTGTAAAAACCCAGGATTGCTGGAATGATGCCAAAAGCCCCAATGAAATAAATAAAGCGCCAGGTTTGTAAGGGGGTGGTGTTGGCCGGACGGGTTGCCGCAGCCACCAACAGAATGACCAGCGCCCATAGCAAGCCGTACAAAAACCAATACCCCACATGCAACAAGGCGATGATTGATCTGCGCATCTTATCCTTTTTCTTTTTTGGTAAGATAAAGAATATAGCTAATCAGGGTAAATCCAATGAAATAGATCAAAGCCAGGTAGTGTATGTCCAGAATATTGCTCTTAAAACGCATTTTGCCCCCCAATTGCAACAGGTGTATCGCTCCGTAGGTATAAGGAACCAGATAAACATACCTCCAGGTAAGCACCATAATCGCAGCGGCCACCAATGCCACTCCCGCCCCCAGAGACACCATAAAGTTTTTGAATTGTATACTCAACAGGAATTGCAAGGCCACAATGGGCAAGGCCATCACATAAAAAGATGCATTGATCTGGATGAATCTACCCCAGGGAAATGCCTCTTTGGGATACGGGATATGCCCATAGTACCAAGCTGGAATTGACCCGGCAAGGCACATGCCCAGCCCAAATAGTACAAACAACTGCAACATCAGCAACAAAACAACTGTGTATTTGGCTACAAAAACGGTGGTCAAACTTTGAGGGGTAGTATGCACTTGTTTCCAGCCATTGTTTTTATACTCCAATTGGGCAATCAAACTGGTTGCCAGGACGATTCCCATCGGCAAAAAAAAGATGGACATGGACTCCCAACCATTGATGAGCCATTTTTCCCAAAATTTTTCCACCGCAAATACTCCTCCCAATCGTTTGATGTACACCAGATGCATCAAAGTCAAAATACCAGGAATAAAAAGACCTCCGACGATCACCAACCAAAAAGCTGCGCTGCGTTTGGTTTTCATCCATTCGCTCTGAATGCTATAAAAGAGTGTTGCGTTCATGTTTTTAGTTTTTAACCAGTTCCATAAAAATGCTTTCCAGGTCGTTTTTTTCTACCGCCAAGTGATACACATCAATGCCATTTTGCACGAGATGGCGATTGAGTTGGGCGATTTGCTCTAATGGCAGCAACGGCAAGACGAGTTTATCATTTTGCTGTTGGACACTGGTTTGTAATGCCTGGAGCAACTGTATTGAGCGAAAATTGTCGCTGGTCATCAGGCTCAGGCAGGAGCTTTCCTGCTGTTTGTGGATCAGGTCTTCTAAAGTCCCTTCAAATAGTAGCTGCCCTTTGTGGATGATACCCACATGGCTCACCAGTTTTTCGATCTCGGCCAGGAGGTGGCTGGAAATCAAAATGGTGGTTTTTTGTTCTTGATTGAGTCGTTTGAACAACTCCCGCATTTCGATGATGCCGTTGGGATCAAGGCCATTGGTGGGTTCGTCCAGGATGAGCAGTTCGGGGTGGTTGAGTAAGGCGACAGCAATGCTCAGGCGTTGCTTCATTCCCAGGGAAAACTGACTGACCTTTTTATGGGCTGTATCGGATAAACCGACCAGTTCCAATACCTCCGGTATTCGGGTTTTGGGGCATTGGTAAATCTTTTGCAGCAAAAGCAAGTTTTCTGCGGCGGTCAGGTGCCCGTACAAGGAAGATGTTTCGATGAGTGATCCCAGTTTGCGCAGGATGGCTACGCGATTTTGACTCAGACTTTGGCCAAAAAGATGGATCTCTCCTTTTTGTTTTTTGAGCAAACCTAAAATCAAGCGCAGGGTGGTGGTTTTCCCGGCACCATTAGGGCCTAAAAAACCATAAATGCTACCTGTTGGTATCCTGAGGTTGATGTCATCCAGGATATTTTTGCCCGCTGCAAATTGATGACTTAAATGGGTGGTTTCGATGCAGTACATGGATGCTTGGTTGTGATGAACCCAAGCGAGATGATGGCAACGCGTAGATCCGCTAAATCCGGGTCATCCGCGTTGCCATCATCTCGTTTTGGTAGATCAAAAATACTGTCATCAAAAG